>WTGE01000078.1 GCA_011525445.1 Synechococcus sp. CO36386bin_37 | reverse complement strand
TCTCCGATACACCGTAGGCGGATCCTCAGGAGGCTCGGGCGCGGCACTATCAGCGGGTATGACCACCCTTGCAACGGGATCCGATATGGGTGGATCCACTCGGATTCCATGTGCGTTCAATGGTCTTTATGGATTCAAGCCTCCCTACGGACGCAATGCTCCACCGCAATCGGCAACCTTCCTTCTGCCATCAACAGAAGGGCCAATGGCACGGACCCTTGAAGGCATGATTCGTCTGCAGAATGTGATGAGCGGGCCGGCTCCCTATTCCCCAACATCGCTGAGGCCGAAGCTTGAGCTGCCTCTGCAATACCGCCCGATTCGCGGGATGAGGATTGCGTTCAGCATGAATCAGGGATGGGCCGAAGTGGACACCGACACTCAGGCCAACACCCGAGCTGCCCTACGCGTTTTTGAACAGGAGGGAGCCATCGTTGAGGAAATTGAGCTTGATCTTGGAGTCGATGGTCCCCAATTGCGAACGGCTCTCGTGAATGCCTTGATGAGTGGCGGCTTTGGTGAAGATCTCAAACAGCTCAACGCCTACCGCGACCAACTCACAACCTATGGCCGCTACTTCGCTGGTCTTGCGGCGAATGAGCGAGGAACCGCTGAGGCGAAGCAGGCTGAGGAGATGATCAATACTCTTTACACCCGAATGCAGGATGCGGTGTTCTTGAAGGGATACAGCGCAGTTTTGATGCCAACCTTAGCCACCAGCAATGTTCCAGCCGACTACGACCCCACTTCCGATGAGATCAGGATCAGCGGGATCAGTGTTGAACCCAACGTTGGCTGGATTCTCACGGCGCTATGGAATCTTCTGAATTGGAATCCTGTTGTTTCGGTTCCCACAGGATTGGATCGCCATAGTGTTCCGACAGGTCTCCAGATTTGCACAAAGACTTACGACGACATCACAGCCATGAAGATCGCTTTCGCCTACGCCTCAACCGGCCCTGGCCTTTATCAGGGTCATCGATACCCCCAATTCCTCAATGCTGGGCTCAGCACGAGGATCTGACTTGAAACGGTGAAGAGGATATCGAGCACGAACTGAATGATCTTGTGTTTCAAGATCCACAAGGCATTGACAGGACAGGCCAATCATTGAGAATCTCCATCTCATTGATGCTTTCTTTCAACAGGTCAAAACACGAATCAGACCCTTGCCAAGGCTGCGACAGTATCAGTAAGCAACAATTTCAGAAAATCTTCAGGAAACCTTTCTTCATTAAGTTGTTCGTATCAATTGACACTCTTCTAAGGTCTCAAGAACGGATTGAAAAGATCGTGAGGCAATCGGGCGGTTGGGGTTTCCCTGTGCTTGGCTCTATCGTAGTTTCGCTTGGGGTGTATGCACTCCTCTGGTTGGGAGGGCAACAGTTGATCAAATCATTTCCGGTATTCAGCAGGCAGGAGCCAGCCCAAGCCAGTTCTTCCAGTGCAAAGACCCCCATATTGGGGAGCGGGATTAAACCTGAAATGAGTGGAAACTGAGTAACCAACACTTGAATCCCTATTTATGTTGTGAATTCCACGCGGTAGCCTGTGATAAACAATGGGATTGATCATCAACGAATAAGATTTCCTCAAAGCGTTGACCTGATATCTTTCAAGTCGCCCAAACACGCATGAAAAATTTGAATTTACTTGAAAATATAACCTAATGCATGGGATTGAGATTAAACAATCAGAAACTGACTTGCCTCGTGTTGCAATTCATCCAGGGATCAATGGAACACAGATCACAGTATTAGAAATACATTCCGAAAGCTTTGTCAGGAAGGGTGCCAACATTTAGAGTCAAACAGGCATTCGTTTGATCGATCACCTTGCAAAAGGGAGGGGACAATATCGACGCGACTAAACAGAGTACTAAACGTACATATTAGGAAGCAGGCCGTTCTTCTTGGTATCATAAATTGAACAAGCTTTGCCCGCGGTCGTATCAGAAGAACACCATATACCGTCAACCACAATCAGCCTGAGCTCCATCAATGATGTGAAAACCTCAAACTTGTTGATGGTATTCATTGGATCACAAGGACTGAGCTGAAAGACGTCGACGAAAGGCAACAAGCGGTTCTTTGTGATGTCAGCATTATCTGAAATTGAACGCATAGCTGCATCAACAAAGTTTCATAGGAGAAGCAAAGAATTGGATAGAACAGATACATTTTTTCAAGATATTGTGACGTATTTAACCAAAAAAGCCAATCAAATCCTTAATGCAATGCAATTTCCTCCGAACCTATCCGTGCTCTTAACATTTACTTTATGGCAGTTCAGGACGATCGCTTCACTCTTATTGAAACCATAGGTTTGTTTAATGCTGAGCGTTAAGACCCGATTGATGCTTCAAGAGATTCTTGTTCGCTTGTCCAAAGGCGAGGAGGTGAGTCTCAAGGAAAGAATCTTGTTACAAAAGCATGCGAATCACAATTCCACAGTCTGGTCATGGCTGCGAAAAGCACGTTCAATTCAGGCCCAAGGCCATTTAAGCCAGGATTCAGTCTCGGGATTCATGCAGAGTCTGAACTTGCCAGGCCAGGATCCCGATGAACATTTCAATCCTAACCGCGATGACATTGGGGACTGGTTTCAGGGCACACCTGAATGGGTCCGTCGAAGCTGATGAGGTCAGAGTTGCCCCTGATTTAGTAAATACTGAAACAGCGCTTAAGTCTTCTTTAGACCTTTAACAATTGATAAATTTAAGACTAAAATCAAAATAATCCCAGTATTAAAAGGCATTGATTAATGCAATTGATAAATCTTTTTCTAAGATTGATGAGGTAGACATCTGGTGCGTTGTCATAGTACCAGTTCTTATTCATTTCAAAATCAATTAATGATCTCATTAATCTCGATATAAAATCTAACATCCAAATTCAATATTGAGCAGTCTGATTTTTATGCTTAAGACAGAGAGATTTTAGTAGTCATTGTTACGTATGTTAAGGAACAATTCAAGTACAACCAGCCAATTGTATTGGGATTATAATTAAAATGATCAGCAATGATTGATGATATGAAAAATTTGTTCTCATTATTTAGCCCCTTATTTAAAAAAAATCAAGACCGTGACACAAATCGTGAAGATGTCTCCTATCTCAAAATAATTCAGCAACCCGGATTCTTGTGTTGCAATTGGAAAATCAGGGACGAAACTAGGGCGATGATCGATCGTGAGTTTGGGTCCCGACTATATATCAGGCTTAGAGAAGCCAGCGGCGACGGCTCGAATTCATGCAAAACAGTAGAATTCAGCTCAAATACAACAAGCATTGACATTGAACTGCCTTCCTTGACAGGAAAAATTTTAATTGATCTCGCTTATAAATTTAATACTGATTTTATTACCCTCGAATATCAATTATTTAACTTTGGCCCAAAAAAAATTGAAAGACCAAAATCAATTGATTGGTTTACTACTGAATCACCAAATATTCACCAAGAAATGTTCGAATTGGCATCAAATTCAAAATTAGCGGGAGGTTCTGACGCCTGCCAAAATTTTTATTAGACTAACAAAACATGACTTATTGCAAACTTGGGTTATCCCCCCACCCATACCTGGATCTGTAGAAATCATAGAAAAATCGTTATATTTAGTTATGTGGCATTAAAATATTGAACAATAATGTCATGTTGAACAAGGTTCAAAGATAAATTTTATTCTTTTAAGATTCAAATTATTGATATACTTGTAATACTGAATAAAAAG
>WTGE01000346.1 GCA_011525445.1 Synechococcus sp. CO36386bin_37 | reverse complement strand
GCTGAGGTTTCAAAGTCAAAGTCTTCAACCAAGCGATCAGCCCAAAGCCAACCGATCCCTAAGGCGGTTGCAAATCGAATGGCTCGGCGTGTAGCAATTTCAACGGGTATTCCATCCCTGATGGGCATGGGGGTTTTTGTTGGAAGTTATTTTCTTGTTTCGCGCCAGATTTTCGATATCGCCCCAGGTGTCACTCTTCTGGTTTCTGGTGGATTTTTTTTATTGGGTCTTGGCGGACTGAGTTATGGAGTTTTATCAGCGAGTTGGGAGACCAGCTCGGGTAGTTTCTTTGGATTTGAGCATATCAAGCCAAATATTCAGCGGATGCGTGAATCGATCAAAGCGCAAAAACAGGGTTGATTGATTATCTTGCAATTAATGTAAAAAGTTCTTCTGCTTTGTATTGATCGATTAATTTAACAGTGGTTCACTGCATTTCACATTGAAATCTTTTCTCTTGAGATATTGAGCTGCTGCAGACGCATCTCTTACACAAAACTGGTGGCCAAGGCGAATATATCGTACGGTTTTGCCTTGCCGAACGGCAGCCACAACCGGTACTCGAACACCTAATTCCTCCTGATCAGGACGATAGACCTGAAGACATTCACGCAATTTGTGTTGGATTGCCACGTCGCTGGCCTGTTCCGAATCGAGTTCCACCAAGAGCAGGCGTAAATCATCAATGGCTCGACAATCATCAACAATCAGTTGCACCCTCTCATCGCGTCGATCCACACCGCCCCAAACGAGCAGACGCGCTTCCGCCATCAAGTGATCAGCAAGTCGGGCATAGCTTTTGGGAAAAACCACCGCTTCACAGGATCCCGTGAGGTCTTCCAAGGTCAGAACAGCCATGCGATCTCCCTTACGGGTGGTCACTTGACGCATTTCGCTGATCATGGCGATGGCACTGACCTTTGCCTTGTCGTTTTGTTCCTCGAGGCTGCCGAGACCAATTGGAGCAAGCAGCTTGGCAGGTGGTGTGAGTTGTTTAAGGGGGTGGTCGGACAAGTAGAAACCAACAAGATCTTTTTCCAGTCTCAATTTCTCTGTGGGGTGGTAATCCTTAACAGGCGCCGCTTTCGGGGCCATACTCAGATCACTTCCAGGGGTCTGGTCTTCAGTGCTGGGAGATGCCATCAGATCAAACAAATTGCCCTGCCCGCTGGCTCGGTCCTTGGCTCTGGATGTCGCCCAATCCAGAAGGAGATCCAAATCCGCCATCAGTTGAGCACGATTGGCGTTGGGTTCAAGAGCATCCATCGCGCCGCAATGAATGAGTGACTCCATGCTGCGGCGATTGAGAACGGCAGAGGGAAGTCGATCACAGAGATCAGCGAGTGACAGGAACGACCCGTCACTTTGTCTGGAGGCGATGACGGCGCGAATGGCTCCATCCCCGAGATTGCGAACAGCGGACAGGCCAAACAGGATCCGATCCCCTTTTGGTGTGAAGTCAATACCAGAGGCATTGATATCTGGTGGCATCACTTCAATGCCCATTGCATTGCAGTTGGAGATGTAGCGCTGGACTTTGTCACTTGCTCCAGCATTCACCGTCAGTAAAGCAGCCATATAAGCCACTGGGTAATGAGCTTTTAAATAGGCTGTTTGATAGGTGACTGCCCCATATGCTGTTGAGTGACTCTTATTGAAGCAATATTCCGCGAACAAAACCATTTGATCAAACAATTCATCAGCAATTCTTTTATCAACACCTCGTTCTGATGCTCCCTGGACAAAGATTCCTCGATGTTTTTGCATTTCAGAAACTTTTTTCTTACCCATGGCACGTCGCAATAAATCGGCTTCTCCAAGCGAATAACCAGCCATGTCTTGAGCGATTTTCATGATTTGCTCCTGATAAACCATGATTCCGTAGGTTTCCTGCAGGATCGGTTCGATCGAGTGGTGCGCAACATCGATCGCTTCACGGCCATGCTTCCGATTAATGAACTTGGGAATCAATCCTGCATCCAAGGGACCTGGCCGATACAGAGCCAAAATGGAGGAAATATCTTCTAAGGACGAGGGCTTCAAATCACGAACAATCTGGCGCATTCCTGTGGATTCAAGCTGAAAGATTCCTTCAAGATCTCCACGGGCCAGAAGGGCAAAGGTGTCAGCATCTTCGAGGGGAAGTTGATCCGGATCAACCCGCTTCCCAACACTGGATGAAATAAGCTCCACGGTTTTATCGATCATCGTGAGGTTTTTAAGACCGAGGAAATCCATCTTGAGAAGTCCCATCGACTCCACATCCTCCATGAAATACTGAGTGATGACTTGACCATCATTGTTTCTCTGCAGAGGGACAAGTTCGTCCAAAGGATCTGCTGCAATCACAACACCTGCTGCATGCACCCCGAAGGTCTTGTTGGTTCCCTCAATGCGCATTGCCATGTCAACCCAACGCTGAACTATCGGGTCTTTGTTGTACTTCTCACGAAATTCTGGATTCGGAGATTCGTCTCCAATCATCTCCGCCAACTTTGCGGGTTTGCCGCGAACAACGGGAATCAATTTCGCTAAGCGATCCGCGTCGCCATAGGGGATATCCAGAACTCTTGCTACATCTTTCAACACTGCTTTGGAGGTCATGCGATTGAAGGTAATGATCTGTGCAACCTTGTCTTCGCCGTAGCGTCGAGTCACATAGTCGATCACTTCTCCCCGTCGTTCGATACAGAAGTCCGTATCGATATCAGGCATGGATTTGCGTTCTGGATTAAGGAAGCGCTCAAACAACAATCCATTGCTGACTGGATCAATGTTGGTAATACCGAGGGCGTAGGCCACAAGCGATCCTGCTGCAGATCCACGTCCGGGACCAACGGGAATTCCCTGCTCCCGTGCGAAGCGGATGTAATCCCAAACAACAAGAAAATAGGTTGGAAAGCCCATCTGTTCCATGATTTTCAATTCATGGGCAAGTCGATCTCCATAGTTGGGGTCAATCTGAGCTTCAAAGGAAATCCCCAAGCGATCACGAAGTCCTTGTTCCGTAACTTCTCTTAGATAACTGACGGGAGTATGAGGTTCTGGAATCGGGAATTGAGGCATTTGATAATGACCGAGAATATCGTAATTTTCAACTTTTTCGGCTACTTTAACCGTGTTTGAAATAGCTTGCGACACCACTTCAGGATCAAGGTGATCAGTAAATAACCGTGTCATTTCCTCCTCTGTTTTGAGGTACTCCGTTCCTGTGTATCTCAATCTCTTTGCGTCACTAATTAATTTTCCGGTGAGCACGCAAAGCAATGCATCATGCGCTTCCACATCATTTTTAGTGAGATAATGAGCATCATTCGTGGCAATGAGTGGAATATTCAGTTCTTTGGCAATCCGGGAAATCTCCACATTGACAATTCGGTCTTCAGGAGAGCCATGATCCTGAATTTCTAAGTAAAAGTCTTCACCAAAAGTTTGCTGGTACCAAAGAGCGACATCTTTGGCGACATCAGATCGATTTCTCATGATGGCCTGAGGAATTTCGCCGCCAAGACAGGCCGTCGCGATAATTAAACCTTCTCGATATTGTTTTAATAATTGTTTGTCAATGCAGGCACGAGAAAAGATTCCGCGCCCTCGCATCCCACGCAGGTGACTGATGCTGGTGAGTTTCACTAAATTACGATATCCAACAGCATTTTTTGCAAGAACAACGAGGTGATAGCGCCGCTCTTTCTTGGGTTGAGGGTCATCAATCGAACCATTGATGACGTACATCTCAT
>WTGE01000227.1 GCA_011525445.1 Synechococcus sp. CO36386bin_37 | reverse complement strand
ATGCGGTACTCACAGTGAGAAATACCAAGAGGGGTATGGGCTTGACCAGGGGCTGTCGTTCCAGAACAGCTCCGCAGCGTGAACAGATTGGGGTCGCCCCAGAAGGTGGGTGGAGAACAACAGCCGGACCACAACAACATTCATTGCAACGAAAACGGGCCATATCGGGTTTGGGTGAAGACGACTCCCGCGCTATCCGGCATCGCATTGCGACAAGCATGTGTCATTGCAAGAATGCTGTTATCACAGGAAAAACCAGCGGTAGCAGGCAAAGGCCGGAAGCAAATGGATCGACAAAGCCATTTAAGACTCCTTCATGGCCTTTGGCATATCCGAGTGAAGACAAAGGATCGCACAGCGAAAGACATTGAGCATTGAGTCCCCCAGCCGATCTGAAGCCGAGCAGACGGGTGGTCCAGGTCTCAGCAGTTGAAGGGATGCATGCCTCAGCAAGAGCTTGTGTCGCCTCCGAGGGATCTAGCCAAGAGAAAAGTGATCACCTGGCGTGATCTCAAATGATCCGAGAAAAGGCAGGATGGATCTCAAACCACAGGACGACTCCGCCAGTTGTCACTCAGCTTGACAACAGACAGTTGATGCAGCTGAGGCTTCCTTCATGGACTAAGACAACTTTTCAAAATCTTTGAAAAGGGAGAACCTCAGCAATGTCTCTTGGGATCGAATCGAGTTTCAAACTCTGCTGCCTGGAATCCTGCATTCATTTTGATCTACTGTTGGCACTCTTATTCGTCTTCCGGAGCCTTACCTCTGAAGAACAAACGAATGAAGTCTTCTCTTGCTTATTGACCTATCAATCTCTTTCTTGTCGGTCCCATGCGTGTTGTCGGAGGGATTTGATGAAATCTCAATCAGTTCGCAGGTCATCACTGATGACCATTGCAACTGTCAACGCCACCAGGAGCATTGCTAAAAACATTGTGACGCCATATGTAGGGGAGATTGCGCTTGTCTACACCATATCTACTGCTCTGACAACCAGCACGCTGTGTATTCGTCTTGCTGATCTGACAGTGGAGGGGGCTCCGCAAGTCCATTGGGATCAACCACAGAATGTCCCTATTCTGTGAGCGGGGTTGAGATCTCAGATAGAGAACGAGTTCTCGCAAGGTTTATTTTAGAGGTCTCAATTAGCACAATAAAATAAAGCATTGCCAACTAGTCATTGCTTGCACTTGGCATTGAGTAGTCTGGAATAAACTTAGCTGCAGAGGTCGAATCAATTTGGATGGTGCTTCTTTTGGATGAACAGGAGAGGGACAGGCTGATGGTTTGGTAGTTGAGAGTCGTCCTCTGGTTCTTTTTAGGATTGAAAAGAGTTTAAACTGATCATCGCTGTTTGCAGAAGCAACAAAAGTAGTGCATCTTTACAGCACCTATAAGTGATCTATGTTGCGCCCTTTTTCGATAGGACCTCTGGCTGCGACTGCTTCTCTCGTTGCTTTACCTGCTCTTGCTCAGGCTGACGAAAACGTCATTTTTCCCTATTTATAGCTAAATGGTACAGCTGGAGCCAATCATCCAACAACCCGAACTAATACTGGAAAAGCAGGAACTTTTGAGGAATATACAAATTCTGGTGCTTCTGCAGAATTAGGATTCGGAGTTAATTTTGATGGTTGGAGAGTCGAAGCAACTTATGCTCTTGATGCCAGCCAATTGCGTGGCTACACAAATGTTAGAGGTATTGATTTTGATTATGTGTCAGGTGGAGAAGTTCGAAAGCAATCGGCTTTCTTGAGTGAATACTGGGATATTTTGCGTAATAAAAGATGGACGCCGTACATTGGCGCAGGTATAGGCTATTCAAATTTAGATGTACGAGGCTTTTCTGATCCTGGTCTTTCTTATAAAGCATTCAACCGATCCTTTTGGGGCTATCAATTAAAAGCTGAGATGTCTATAGATGTTTCAACAGGCTCGAAGCTATTTGCTGAAGGTGTTTATAGAGGTACATCACGCTTTGATACCAACGACGGTTTTATTGATTGGAATAATGCTTCTTGGAGTAGCTGGGGTGGTCAACTTGGAGTACGAGTAGCACTTTAATCGCTTCGATCAGCTTAAATTAAAAAACTTAACTCGTTGCCTTTTTATCGTATAAACGTTCCTGATTGAGTTGGCACTTTCTAGCGGGAGTATTCCAATAAACACTTATAGATGGCATGAGTGTTGTATTCCTTGCTATTATTTACTTGGAAAAGTGAATCAGCTGTATTGCGAGCGGGGTTTCTGGTTAGTGAGAGAATTATGTAAAGCAGTACTCCAACCCCAACGACCCTCGAGACGTCGATGATGCCGGTCTCCAAAAGTCTTTGCTGGTGCTGGGCATTGAGAAGCTTGGTAGGGAGGGGGATGTTGATGCTCCGGTGGATCTGACTGGATAATGCCTCTGTCGGTTCAAGAGGAGTGAGACATGCTGATGTCTTTGCAGATTGGCGTCAGCTTCTAGTCCTTTTGGGGGATAAGTTCACGGAGAAGAATTAATCGTTTAGATGATTAGACCAATTAACGTCGATTGTGTGTAGATGGGAACGACATTGATCTTTCTTTCAGTTAATTCTCATCGAATTGTCTGTTCAACTTTAGACATTCTCTATTTCAATAAGTGCATAATGAGGCCATAGGGCGAGAGCTCTACAACCTAAGAGCACAAAGATTAAAGATCACCACCCTTTCTGGACTGGCGATCATTTAATCAACAAAGTTTCAAGGGAGGTGCGAACCAATGCATCAATCAAACTTACTTTAATCATGATAGTCACTATGAAAATTTCTTATCAGCCTGATGATTGGGGTCCACAATTTGATGACTCTGATAGTTGCCAGATCTATGAAAGAGTCGTGAACTTTATTAAAGATCAAGGCGATGCGTTTGAATGGAAAACGTTGATAGACGTAGATGCATATTCAGATCTTCTGCATTTAAAAAGAATTGTTGAAAACTTCGGTTTGTTTAGAGAGTTGATGGATGAGATCACTAAAGCCGAAGCGGAGCTCTGAGGTTTCTCTCTTCTATCCTTACTTTTTAAACCGGCGATCTCTACGTCTAGAAAAAGTTCACTCCGGCAGGGAGTGTGTTCTGAGTAGTTCTGGCCAAAATGACAATAAATGCAATTTGGTATGAAATGATGCATTGTTGTTAGCTCCTACAAGGTGGTGATTGATTCTGGATTATCGCTGTTAAGAAGACACCGAAATGGCCCCATTCGATGAATCAATAGGAATAGTGTGACAGCGAGAAGCGATATAAGTTTCTCCAACGAGCAGGGCAACCTACAGCGTCTCATGGATTATTGGTTGAGTACGATTCGGTTGAGTTGAGGGCAATAGCTGAGCACTTTGGAACAACTTATATGCTTTACCCATCAGAGCTATTTCGGTCGTGGACAGTTGAACAGTGCTATTGGGTGTGCGGGAAACTGATCTGATTCCTGGCTGCACGGTGGACGAAGATCAAAGGAGGCTTTTGTCTTTCATGGACTCACCGATACCATTGGGATTTCATAAATCTGAATCATCCGTTTGGTGGAAAGGACTACCGAGTAAACTCTTCTCTCG
Organism: Synechococcus sp. CO36386bin_37; assembly: GCA_011525445.1. Next base: position 199 of record WTGE01000227.1, on the reverse strand, counting down.
AACAATTAGAGGTTCTCGCCGTCATCGAAATCAATTCCAGATATCTGAAGTTGATGAATATCTCATAACTCCATAATGCTTGAGTTGCATAATATGTTTTTGTGGTTAGCACTTAAAAAAGTCAATAAAGATATAATACAAAGAGATAATGTAGTTTATTGCGGCTTCAAAGTGTTGATGGCCTTCAGGTTGAAAAGTT
>WTGE01000268.1 GCA_011525445.1 Synechococcus sp. CO36386bin_37 | reverse complement strand
GGGCCAAACAAACCGTCTTTGCCAAACAAGAAGAAAACACGGACCTTGAATGGCTGCCGCAGGAAGTGGTGATCTATGCCGACGCCCTGTTTGAACAGACCATTGAGATCGAGCTTGCTGAAAATGCCTCTTTTATAGGCGTAGATATCGCCCGGCTCGGACGAACAGCTGCGGGGGAACAACTCCGTCAAGGCCGTTGGAGATCTGCTCTGACGATCAAACGAAGCGATCACAACCACACACGATGGGAGTTCATCGACCGAACAGAAATCGACCAAGACGCCCTCAAAAGCATGCATGGGCTCAATGGAGAGCCAGTGGTCGGTTCACTAGTCTGGGCCGCACCCCAACCGTTGAAAACAAATACCATCCATGACCTGCTTGAAGGAGCAAGACTCGACCGTGAAGGACTAACTGGGCAGATGCGATGTGGCGAACTTGAGCAGGGTGTAGTCGCTCGTTATGTGGGCAGCTCGAGCCGCGATGCCAGATTTTGGTTCAGCCGAATCTGGCGACGAACGCGAGAGATCAGAGGCATGGAAGCTCCCAAGACACCTCGATACTGGCCACTTCAGGAAACAGCCTGATGCAAAGAAAAGGCTGAAAGACACAAAAAAGCCCCCCTGAATCAGGAGGGCGAATAGGAGACAAGACCTGGAAGATCAGAACTTAAATCGGGTTTGCACAACACCGCCGAAAATACCCATCGAATCGTCTGCGGAGGACAATTCACCTGCGGGATTGCTCAACCAATAGATGCCAGGAGCAACTGTGATGTTATCGGTGACTTGGTACGAATACCAAAGCTCCAAAGCATAGTTGCCATCATCTGGGGTACCAGAATCAAGAGAGGAAACAAACTGAGGCTGACCAACGGCAAAACCAAGAGCATTACCTTGAAGGAAAACATCAGACCATTGCAGACCAACCATCCAGGATGTAAAGGAATCTGCAGCATTGTAGTCAAAATCACCGTCAAGGTAAGATTGACCAACCGAGGCACTAATTGAAGGTACCAATCCAGAATCATCGGGTTGCCAGAAGGCATTGAGAGCCCAACTATGGCCATCTGCCTCCGTACGCTCACCATCACTGTCGATACAGCCTTGAGAATATGCGTTGGATTTAGCAAACTCAGTAGCCTTACCGAATGTTGAACCACACTGGCTATAACGATAACCGGCTGCAAATCCCCATTGCTTAGTACCATAGGCGAGCTGAGCAGTAGTACTGCCTTCTGCCCCATCAGTCATAAAACCACCAGTATTAGGATTGCTGGTGTTGCCATTCTCAGCAACATAGTTGGCAGCAACGGTGAAATAGGGAGAACCCTTCTCAACACTGGCCTTGTTGGAATAGATGGCACCGAAACCTGCCCCTGTTGTTTTGCTCCAGACTCCAGGAACGCCTAAGCGGCCTGAAAAGAGTTCAAGCTGAGGATGGCCACCGGAGGTGTACGCAGACGGTTTATAACCAAAATTCTCAGTATTTCTCATTCTCGGACCGACAACAGCCGTAAAGGATGATCCGAGAGGGAAACGATAATACAATCTACCAATACGAACAATATTATTAGAATTAGAAGGATAATCTAACCCGGTTAAATTATAACCCTTTCCACCAAGAGCATTGTCAGCGTTGCCCTGGCGTAAACGCGTGAATAAAAGGTCCTTACCAGTGAAAGAGGTCTTGAAAGCAAGAGCTAAATCATAACTGAAGGACGTAGCACCAAATTGGCTGTTGTAGCTGTCTCGTTCAGAAGACTTCCCGCCTTTGGCTTTTGTGGCTCCGAAGAACCAAGATGCGCGCCCGGCAAGCTTCGTCGTTGTAGAGAACTGAGTTGCTTCCAGTTCGCCGACGCGAGCTTCCAGACCGTCCACACGGCCGCGGATGATGGCGAGTTCCTTCTCGAACTCATAGATGAGTTTCTTGAGTTCATCGGTCACCTCGGTGATGCGGTCGAGGCAGGCGTTCAGCAGAGCTGCGGCCTCGTAACGGGTCATGGCCCGGTTGCCACGGAAGGTGCCGTTGGGGTAGCCGGCGACACAGCCGTACTGCTCCACCAGGTTGCTCAGAGCCTGGTAGGCCCAGTCGGTGGGGTAGACGTCAGAGAATTGGGTCACGCTGGTGACCTGATCTGCGGAGGCCGCGTAATCAGACACACCTTTGATGTTGAGCTCTGCGGCGTTAGCACCGGCGGCCAGAAGGCCAAGGGCGGCGGGAGCCACCATCAATTGCTGGAAAAGCTTCATGGAAATCCTCACACAGGAATGGCAAGATGCCATCATTATTAGAGCGCACGTATCAAAGCTAAGGAGCAGCCAAAAGAACCAATAATCTAAAAAGTGTAACAACAGCTACAACTCGCAATTAACAAAAACAATGCTGGGCATGCGTATAAATTACATTAATAGGAATTCAGAATGTGTCAACGTTATTATTGCCGAAAAGACATCATCGTTTGTGATTTGATAAGGTCAAGGCATGTTTTACGTAAATGTAAGAATTCAGGCAGAAGTGTTGTTTCACTGGAACGATCACGTGGCAAATTAACAGGGAGATCACTGACAACACGGCCGGGCTGTGACCCCATCACAAGAACACGATCTGCAAGAATAATGGCCTCATCAATATCATGCGTGACGAATACAACGGTAAGCTTTAAATCTCGCCAAAGCTTCATTAGACTTTCCTGCATCAATGATCGAGTCTGAGAATCTAAAGCTCCGAAAGGCTCATCCATGAGCAAAACACTCGGATAGTTAGCCAAGGCACGCGCGATACCAACACGTTGCTGCATGCCACCAGAAAGTTCATTAGGGTAATAGTTCTCATAGTCTGAAAGACCAACCATATTCAAGAAGGTACGCGCAGTCGCCTCTGGCGAAGACCCACTTCTGGCGGAAATCTCTGGGCCGAAGGAGACATTTTTCAATACAGTCTTCCAAGGGAAAAGGGAATGGTTTTGAAAAACCATCCCACGATCAGGACCAGGCGCATCAATCAACTGGTCATCGACAGAAACAGAACCGAGTGTCGGCTTTACAAAACCCGCAATGCAATTCAAAAGGGTGGACTTTCCACATCCTGATGGGCCAAGCAAGCAAACAAATTCACCCGGCTCAATGGAAATGTTGACATCAGAAACGGCAGCAAGTTCGCGACCACGACTTGAGAAAACAACGGAAAGGTTGTCAATTGAGATTCGACCCTTTGATACAGAAGAAACAGTCATAAATCAAGAGCGGGATAGGCCGAGGGAACGATTGTCAACACCTAAGACAGAAACTGCGAACTGCGCCAGAAAAGAATCACGGAAAGGCAAACCCATGAGCGTGACCCCAAATGGCATCCCGTTGGCGTAGAAGCCAATCGGTACAGACAACGCAGACATGTCCAGAATGTTGGCAAAATAGGAATAGTGTCCAATATTTGAATTCAGCTCAACAGGATTATCTAAAAGTTGAGATAGCGTATACAAGGGAGCCAAGGTTGGAAAGATAAAGATGCTTTCAGGACCAGCCAAGCTGTGAACATGAGATTTAAGCCGCTTGATACGGTCCAGAGCTTTGAACACATCTGAGCCCGAGACAGTTGTCGCCTTCGATAATATTGCTGAAGTCGTCGCCAGAACAGACGATCGATTCGACTGTACAAATTCACCAATTGAGGAGAATCGGTCGGCAATAAATGGACCATCAAACAAGAGATTGCCAGCCTCATGAAGCGGAGCGAAGTCAAACCGCTTTAGTTCAAGACCGGATTGGTCCAATTGGTACAAGAAACTCA
>WTGE01000347.1 GCA_011525445.1 Synechococcus sp. CO36386bin_37 | reverse complement strand
CTGCATCGGAACAACCCAATTAAGCGCTGGAGACAGACCCCGAAACAGTTGTGACCAGGAAATGCACCTGTGCAGTGATCAGTCGCCAAAAAACCAACTCTGATCAATGAGCACTAGCGCTCTGTCGTAAGCGTAAAGGGAAAGCTTTGTTCGGCGAGACGTCACTTCTCTCGAATGCCTGTTGTCCTATCCCCGTCAGGGATGGCAACCGGTAACGCCCAAACAGGATCTGCATGATCACATTAGGTACAACCTCCGCTTTGAAGATGGAACTGATGAGCGGGCAAGCCTTGGAGATACGAGAGGCCTTAGGCACAAATTCAAAAAAACCAGGTGAATTAGGCACGATCGCCGGAGCAAGGTGGACGATGCCAACGTCTTGCAGGAGGTCAGATAAAAAAGCGTTCCGTAATAGTCCTGCTACATCGCAGCATCAAGCGAGCCGAGGGCACTCTTCAGCTGGCGGAGCTTGAGAGGCTGGGCTCGCAAAGCCGTGTCGCATGATTCAGTTTTTAGTCTCCGCTTCAGTGAGTGATCCGATCAAGAGCAGGTGTAATCATTCAGCAAGTTCATGCAACAAGTTCTCGCACTAACCGGAATCGCCGCTGCCGCAACCCTGAGAATCAGTGGCATGGCAGCAGCCATACCTGAACCAGCGATGGCAGGACAGCGCCGGAAGCATCATCACCCAGCAGCTATTCGCCCCCCGACACTTACGGCATCACCACCATCACAATCGAGGTGGCCAGGTTCTACGCAATCACAGCGTTGAAACGGCCCTGGGGCTGGGGGGCTGTATTTGGACGCGGCTATGGAGGAAGCCGTGGGGGCCAAATAATTCAGTTCAAGGAAGGGGGAATTTTTAATCAAATCACTGCCATAGCTGAACAGCACGCCCACTGCTTCGGCGGGGGCTTTTTCATGCAAGTGGTCAGAGCCAAACTACAAGGTGATGACCATCTGCCCGAGCTGGGCTAACCAACGCCGACACCGTGCACGGAACCTTAGCCACAGGATCTCCTGAGGCGTTGCTGCCCCCCTCAGCCAACAGACCCATTCCTAATGCCAGTGCATTTGTCCTATTGCAGGCAGCGACTGAGAAAGGAAAGGCGAATGCTGTGCTGCATCAGACGGCTTGCCTGGCTAGATATTGAAAAGACCAAAATTTTCCATGAAAAGACTGCTGTTGCTGGCACCACTAATTCTTTTTGGATTACCTAGCAGTTCAGAGGCAAATCCGAGCATGTCAACTGTGCTTAATGGCAGCAGGTGGTGCACCTATAATGATGATAACGCAATTGCCTCAATTTCATATCGAGGCGAATTAAAATACATTCCCCACGGTGGCTCTTGTTTAAGCCTGGTTCGAATTGGACAAGGACCTGCCTGGAAGGTTGAGTTTGAGTGGTGGAAGACTGACAGAGAAATACGGGTTAAAGAATATGCCTTGGCTACCAGGGTAGCTCCACGATTGTTTAATTATATGGAGGCCACATCGCCAGAAGACCAGCGAGCTCCGTATGCATCTACAACTCCAGGGACGAGAGGGCAGGGTTTTATCACTCTTACCGACAACAACAAATTGAAGGTGACCCAGCTTGGCAGAAGGCCAAATGGAGACACTTCAATCGTAGTTGAATACCTGAGCCGAGTTGAAAAATTTCCCAATACAACAATTCCTCTTACATTCCCACCAGAGTGATATCTAAAAAATTATTGTCGCCCCCCGCTTAAGCAGGGGCTTTTGGCGGGGTGCATTAACCACTGAACGTCAACTTGGCGCCTGCAGGAATAGCCGACCGTTTCTTAAGACTGGTCGGCTCCTTTTCGCTGACGCGCAATGGCTGGAGCGCCAGGACTGAACAGCCCACGAGCAGGGAAGCCCAAACCGATCGCACGGGCTTAAAAACCATTCACCGCTGGCTGCTCGACGGGAATGGCGAGCTGATCAACGAAAACCTAATCACGGTGACCTTTGAGGGTTACTCCGATGGTCCGCTTACACAACCAGGAGCCCGACCTGGCTAAGCCTTCCAGAGCTCTACCTGAGGCCACAAAAAAGCCCCGTCTGTGCACGGAGCCAAGTGGTGTGTGAGGCTGTTGCCCTTAGGGCTACCCCTTCAATCTCGCCGCAAGGCTCCCAAACGAGACTCACCACAGAACACTCCAACTTGTGTCACCGGCTCAGCCGCGTCTCACATTGATACGCGCTTATCGCAGGAGCTCCAGGTTACCGCGCATGATTTCAGCGATCATTAACGCCAGGGGGTAGCGCTCAACTGAATACCTGGAAGCAGCAGGAGCAAGCCCTCAATCAGCATTACGATCAACCAGGCCACCATGCACAGGCTCACGGCGGCGGCGGCGATGTCCTTGGCGGCCCCGATCTGGGGAGCGCGTTCCGGCTGCTCGTAGTCGCACAGCTCCTCGATCGCCGTGTTGAACAGCTCGGCTGCCAAGACCAGCGCCGTGGTCACTAGCACCAGACTGAAATCCAGCCAGGCCCGCTGGGAAAAGGCGATCGCCAAGAGTGCCGCTGCAAGCGCGGCTTTATAGGCCACCGCCTTGTCGCGCATGGCCAGACGCAAGCCGTGGCAAGCCACGCTCTTTTGCGCAATGGCTCGTAGGGCCTGGGAGTGGTGGCTGGCATCAACCCATCATCCACTCCCTTGCGTAGTAGTACATCAGAACTAAACTCATTAATCCCTGCGCCTTCGCCATGCGGCAGGATTTTCTGGATGTGAAGGTGGGCGACGTGGTGGCGGTCAAGCCACCCAGCGAAAAGGCTTACCTGGCGCTAGTGCTCTATGTCGAAGGCGGAGCCAGAACCGCTGCCCCGTATTTCCTGCAGGTCTGCCGCGAGCCGGACTGCGCGGTGATGAATATCTGCCCGAGCTGGATCACCCAGCGCCTGCCGCGTGGTCCCGAGCCTGAACCGAGAGACCTCAGCAGGCGTCCGTGAAGACACCCAAAACCCAGTGCTGACAGGCTCACCCGCTCTTCACCAGAACTGTGATGACGCTTGACCAGAGGGTGACCAGGGGCTCACCAACCCAGCGGTCATGGTGAAGGTGTCCGGGAGAGATCCCACAACCGACTCAAGACAATGACCGACTTTCAAAAAACTCTTGCTGCCGTCGCTGGTGGGGCTGTTGTTCTGTTTGCCGCTGCTGCTTACGCAGGCCCTCGCTGCCCTGACCAACAAATGTCAGAGAGCGGCCCGTTCCAAGGACGCATTTGCGAATACGGCGACTGGCAAGTGTCAGATGCTGGCCCTTACAACTACCGCTACTGACTTGCAGCCTTTAAGGGTGCCTAGCCCCTGCCGAGGCGGGGGCTTTTTGCTGCATGTCGTCCCCGAGAGCCCGACTGCGCAGTGATGAGCATCTACCCCAGCCGGATCACCCAGCGCCGCCTTGAGGTCATGCAGAACACATGGGTGATGGCATCTAGACGATTCACCCAAACACAGGATTCAAGAAAAAATGACGAGACGGTTGGCAAGGGCCATGGACACCAAGCTCTTCTGGCTTGCCTACCGACTAGGAGATCGCTACAGACTTTGCCCCTGTCAAGCCCAGTCAAGGCAAGCCGCTATTCACTATGGGATTGAGCACGTCCTGGACAGAGAGCTCGTCGCCGTGTTCTCCGATGACGTCGGGATGACTCACGCCGAGATGCTGCGTTTGGCACCACTGCTACCACCACCCTGCTCACCAATGTGGACTCCTGAAGAGTGGTGGCCAGAAGACGAATGACACTTGAGACACCACAAACACGTTGTCGTGCATACACGCAACCGGGAGGAGATTCGTTC
>WTGE01000333.1 GCA_011525445.1 Synechococcus sp. CO36386bin_37 | reverse complement strand
GCAACGCTATGGATCAGGGCTTCCCACGTGGAGATCAGCCACCTGCACTTTGACTTCGCAGTAGGAGCTGCAATCCAGCTCTGGGATTCCAGCGAGATCTAGCTCCACGACAATTTATTTACCGCAACTGATATAGCGATTAGTTCATGGCCCAGCCTGCGCCCTCCGCGCAAGATTCGGGTGGAGCACAACGCCTACCACAATGCTCCCCAACATCACTGGCGCCGCTGGCTTACATGGAAAGAACTCTATCGGTACTCCAACAGTTCCCTAATTGCTCTTGGTGGTGGCGACCACATGATCAGAGAGAACCTTGTGGTGCATGCTGGTGATGCTTTAAAAATTGCCACTTCTTCAGGACAATCGCGTATCAGTGGCAACCTGATTGCCGGCAGTAGCGATGATGCGATCGAACTTGATGGCAACCACGCACCAATTTTGATCGATGGCAATTTGGTGGTAAACGCTTTTGCCAACATCAGCGCTACCCCCTTGCCGGGAGGGCCAGTCACCGTGACGGGCAACCTTTTCCTCAATGGTCCTGCCAATGGCCATAACACGTGGCTGAAGCTCCTTGACGGGCCAATTTCTTCCCTTCGCCTACGAGACAACCTTTTTGTGGGTGAATGGATCGGCTGGTATCACGGCCAAGATCCTGGTGAGCCGCTCGATTGGCGGGACAATGATCTCTATTTCGTTCACCGATTTGGTCCCCATCCCGCACCTGATTCCGCCCTCCGTCACAACCGGCTTGTGTCTCTTGATCGGGCCCAATGGCCGGAACCGGTCGCAGGCCCTGCAGGGTTACCAGGCCAGCCGCCTGAAATGAGATTCGACGCCTCAAGAGTCGGTCCCTGCTGGATCAATGCTGGCCAGGTGGCGCCATTCCGGGAACTCACTCCGCTGCTGCGCAGTGGATGGCTGAACGCGGCCCCGTCCCGTGGAACGCACCCTTGTGCCCAATGGTGAAACGCTTGGCTCCGTTCGCCGTGCTCGTGGCTGTAGCGCTATTTGCTGCTAGTGCCGAGGCTGCCTTTCTTGCCAGGATCGTGAGCCAGGTGGCCGTTGATCAGCCCAGCCTGGCGCAGTTGTTGCCGCCATGGGGTCGGCAGTGGGGCTTGCTGCTGGCTTTTTGCGCCGTTGCCTGCCAGCTGATGCGGCCTGCCGCAGGGCGCCGAGCCCTCATCCACCGTATTGGGCTTATTTTGCTGGTTTGCGCTTTGAGCCTGGCTCTCTGCCCCCTTGCAGGGGGCATTGCGGCTTTAATGTGGAAGCTGAAGCTTTCGACGATAATTATTAGTTTGCCGAATGCGGCTAAACAAGCTTCAGCTGAAGCCATGTTGGACATGGCGGAGTGGACGGGGTTGCCACTAGTTGGCTTCATGGTCCTTTTGTTGTTGAGGCCGTGGCAACCAAGATTTGGAAGGCAGGCGAACGCTGCTTCAGTTTCGTCAGAGGACCATCCGTGATGATTAGCTCCTGTTCAAGCACCACCAACCGTTCGCGCTAGTTCATCACTCTTGCGTTTAGTTTTCCTAGGTTTAGATTGGACCCCCATGATGAAATGCTGGGGCCATTGATCTGGCGATGGTTGGGACAGGGCTGATCGTCTCGGGCAAACTTCAAATCTTCTTGGGGGTTTTCCAAGCAGCTTTTTAAGTTCTGTATCCCGAAATCCAGCCTACGACCCGTAGGCTGGATTTCGGCTTCATTTTGCTCGCCTGCGCCGGCCAGCTCCAATAGATCTGCGACTCTGTCTTTGGTGACGTTCTTCCTCGTTCTGCTTTTTGGGGCCCTGGCGCTCGCGTTGCTTGATGGCAACTGGCGCCTCGGCCTTTTTCTCACGGTGGTGATCGGTTTTGCGCAAGACCCGATTCGCAAACTCACCCCTGGCCAGCCTGGTGCGTATGTGGGCCTTGTCTTGCTGAGCTTCTTGGCGTGTGCTCTGGTGCTGTGGAACCAGCGTCGGCGTCGCTTTGATCTGTCCTTGATGTTCCCTGCTACACCTGCTCTCCGCAGCGTGCTGGTCCTTTTTCTGGGGTTAGTAGCCATACAGGCCATTCATTCCCTGTTGCGCTGGGGAGTGCCGACACGCACGCTGATCGGCGTGGGTTTTTATGTTGCGCCGTTGCTAGGTCTATGGGTGGGATTTCATGTAGGCCGCTTTCAGCCTTTTTTGCGCGACCTCTTGAAGCTATACATTTTTATGGCCGCAATATTTGGCTTCACGGCCCTGCTCGCTTATTTCGGGTTTGATCCTCCTGTGCTCAAGGCAGTTGGAGAGGGACAGATCATCCATTTCCGTTACGGCTTTTGGACTGAAGGTGCAAGTGGCCTATGGCGTAGTAGCGATATGGCGGCGATGCATCTGACCATTGCGAGTTGTTTGGCGATGGTTTTGGCACTCTCTGGGCCGGATGGTATTCAACGCAGAGCGTGGTTGGTGTTATCTGGCTTATTTGCGGTGATCAGCCTTCTCACCGGTCGCCGTAAGGCGATTGTGCAGATAGTTGTTTTTTGCGGCCTGTTTTTATTGCTGGTGGCTCGCTACGGACCTGGTCGAAGTCGTCAGCAGCTCTTGGGGCTTGTCATTTCGGCTGCGGGACTGGCTGCATTAGTCCTAGTCCTTGATCCCAGTGAATTTATGGGTGCTGATTTTGGCGAATACCTTACGCGTGCCGGGACTGCCCAGGGTGATATCTGGGATCGTTTCAGCATGCTTGGTCTCAGTGCAGCGCAGCGTGGGATTGATATTTCAGGCGGGATCGGTCTAGGTGTTGGAACTCTTGCTCAGACGGGAAGTTCAGGCGTTGCGGGCATTCGAGGAGCAGGGTTTGCCTTTGTGAGTGAGAGCGGTCTTGGAAAGGTTATTGCTGAGCTGGGTTGGCCCGGCATCGTGATCTTGCTGATGCTGGCCTGGGGGGTGATTCGATCTTTTTACTACTCCCTGCGGATGATGAAATATGAATCTCATTCGATTGCCACTTTGAGAATGGGGCTGTCTGCCTTTGCCCTTTCGAACCTGCCTTTCTTCTCAGCAGCAGCAGGTGTGTATGGCGACCCCTTTGTATTAATCATTTTTGGGCTCTCATTGGGCTCAATTTTCGCAGTACCCACTGGGAGCAGCCGGTCCATAGCCGTGGGCTCCAAGGAGGCAAGGGCCGTCGGCTCCGTTGCCTCTTGATTGGACTGTGTTCCATCCCCGCAGCTCTGCTGCCCTGTTGTTGTTGGTGTGCTTGCTCAACGGAACTCCGTTTTTAATTGGTCGTATTGGCTTGTTGGATCCCACGACCTACCAGGCCGATCGCCAGCGCTTCTGCCCTAGCAGTGGGCCACCCTTCGGGTTAGTGAGTGCCTGCCCGCCCGTGCAACCAGCTGCTGATCCTGAGCTCCATGATGGTTTTGAGCGGCTCAATTTGGAGCGTCTGCATACCCCTCCTGGCTACTGGGGCCTTCTCAAGGTTTTACGCCTGCTGCTGCTGCTCGGTTGCCCGCTGCTGGTTCTGTGGGGCATGGTGCAGGGGCGCTGGCCAGCGCCCGGCTGGCGAGCCCTGATTCCAGCGTTGCCTCTTCTCACAAGCAGTGCTTTGGTGCTGCTCGTTTCCTTGCCACAAGCTCCACTGACTGCGCTGCAATCCATCCTTCGCTCGATGGCCTGGCTTCCGCTGCTGACCCTGGCCGGCCCAACCAGTCAGAGGCCAGTGCTTGCTCAATTGGCCAAGGCAATGGCCTTGTTGATCCTGGTGCAGATGCCCTTGATGCTGCTGGAGGCCAAATGGGGATTGCCAATGTCTTTTGGACCGCCCTCAGCACAGCTGGC
>WTGE01000186.1 GCA_011525445.1 Synechococcus sp. CO36386bin_37 | reverse complement strand
GTGGCCCGGCCCTTATCAGCACACGCACGGGCCGTCAAGCAGAATCAGAATCTCTCGCTTTCGAGCCAAAGCCCAACAGCAAGACGTTTCTGAAGTTCTAGCCTTCAGGTTGACGACAGCAAAATTGTTTTAAGATTAATTTGCAAATCGACGAGGTGTGTTGGACCTGGAGCCAGAACCAACTCCCCTTCGGCCTTGATCGATCAAATGGGTTGCTTTTCCGCGAAGAGGATCAACTGATGCTCAAAACAAGCTCTCAGTTCACGAAACGATTGCTGTTACTGAACGGACTTCTGTTCCTCGTCATGGTGTCAACCCTGGCAAGACCCAGTGCTTGGATCACCTATGGGTTGATTGCCATAGCCGGCGGGATGGGTCGTCGCTGAGCCAGTAAGACCGGTCATGCGGTAAAAGAGAGACCAGAGAAAACCCAAAACGATGTCACAATCCAAACGCGAGCAGGTTGTAAGCCACCTCCGCTATATCCGCCAAGAATTGCGGGAAATGCATCAGGGCGTGATGGAGGATGGACTCCTTCCTGAAGCAGGTGAAGTGAGGGGTGTCATGGCGCAAATGGAAGCCTTGCTTGAGCTACTCGAAGGCAAATCCTCCAGAAAAGCCAAAGCAGACGCCAGTTGATTTCTGAACGTAACTCGGAGCTGTTCCAAGCCCATCTCACTTCAACAGCAAATGCTCAAAAACATTGATGGATATTATCCAATTTTAATTGATTGGTGTATAAACATTAGTGCAGACATCAGGTTGGGTGATGGGAGTCAATTGGTGTCTGCCAGTTACGTTCATGGAGACGGAGATTGATCCGTGAACGCGCGGTTACAAAAAACCCGTCTTCATATCAGCATTGGCGAGGCCACAGCTCGCTTCGACCAGTGGGCTGTTAATCCCTGGAGAAAAGCCTCGTTGATGCTGATCGCCTTAGGTGCAAGCTTCACACTTGGCAACAGCATTGGTGCGATTGCTGGCGCTTTGAACTTGATGGATCCAGTAGCGGCACTGATCACCGTAGGGATTTGGGAAGTCATGGTCAGGACAAGACGTCACTGGGCGCGCGATAAGCAAAAGCATTTAGGCAGAGATCTTCTAGATATGTCGCGGATTGGTCTCCTTTATGGACTGTTACTGGAGGGATTCAAGTTGCTTTAAACGTTGCACAAACACAGACAACTGGGAACAGGATCCATAACCTGTGATCAGATCTGCTGTTGGTTGAACCATGGCTACTGAGCATTTCTTCCTCGAGCTGGAACCTCCTGAAGAGCGTTTGCGCGAAGCCCCTCATGTGGTGATCGTGGGAGGAGGGTTTGCTGGGGTGCGAACGTGCAAGGCACTGGCTCAGTCTGATGTGCGCGTGACCTTGATCGACAAGCGCAACTTCAATCTGTTCCAGCCTCTCCTCTATCAAGTTGCAACAGGTTTGGTGTCTCGAGGTGATGTCTCCACACCACTGCGACAACTGGTTGGTAAGCAGAAAAATGTTCAGGTCCTTTTAGGTGAGGTCACAGAAATAGACGCCAAAACACAACACATTCGTTTTGGGGACAAAGCCATTGCCTATGACCACTTGGTGCTAGCGACGGGTTCCGGCAGCACTTTTTTTGGACATGAAGAATGGCGCACCTTTGCGCCCCCCATGAAAATCCTGGAGCACGCAGAGGAAATTCGACGTCGCTTGCTCATGGCCATGGAACAAGCCGAACAAACTCCGGACTCAGAGGCGCGCAAATTTCTACAAACCGTTGTGATTGTTGGAGGCGGTCCAACAGGATGTGAAATGGCGGGTGCGACATCGGAATTGATGCGCAACGCCATGCGCCGAGAATTCAAGCAGCTCGATCCCGACGACTCCAAAATTATTGTGATCGATCCTGGGGATCGATTGCTGCGAGCGATGCCCGAATCGTTGTCAGCTTCGGCGAAGGAAACCCTGGAATCCCTCGGCGTCGAGACGCTATTCAGAGGTCGTGTTCAGAGCATGAAACCCGGGGAAGTAACAGTAGGCACTCCAGACGGCGACCGTAAAATTAAAGCCGCAACAGTGATTTGGACCGCTGGTGTTCGACCCTCTCATCTGGGCAAAACGCTTGCAAACTCCATCGATTGTGAACTGGACCGTAGCGGACGGGTTGTCGTTGAACCAGACTTCAGCGTAAAAAACCACCCCGAAATACGCGTTGTAGGCGACCTTTGCAGCTACAAACACACCTCTACTGGCAAACCCCTTCCTGGCATGGCTGGCCCTGCCACACAAGCGGGAGGATTTGTTGGCAAAGATATTGCGGCAATGATGAGCGGAAGTCAACGTCCGAACTTCAAATGGTTCGACTTCGGAAGCATGGCCGTGCTTGATCGTGTTGCGGCTGTGGCTGATCTACGCGGTTTCCAATTCACTGGAAGTGCTGGCTGGATGCTCTGGGCAGCAGCACACCTCGCGTTCATGCCTGATCGGGAAAATCGCTGGTCATTGTTAATCAAATGGATGTTTGCTGTTCTGTCCCAGCAGCGTTCATCCATGCTGGTCACTGGCATGCCCAGCCAGCACATTGGACTCGACTCAGCAGATGCTCCATTCCCAATGAAAAGCGGAGTCGGACCCTCAATAGCGGCACCGGATGCGGCACTCAAAGCAGCAATGGAGTACTACTCCAATTCTGTCTCTGGTGTTTCCACTCAAGAAGAAGTTGAAATCCTCGACGACTCCGCGACTGGCTCCGAAGCTGCCATCAAATAAAGCAATGCCATGCGGGTGGGAATTCCATTACGCACTTGCTCCTCCACCTGACAGATCGAGCGGTCATCCAAAAGGGCACCGCTCATTTCTACCCCACGGTTTACAGGACCTGGATGCAAGACAGGTCCAGAGAAGCAGGTGCGTCGCAAGCGCTCATGGGTGAGCCCAAAGTCGCGGTGATAGCGATCAAGATTGGTGAGAAGATGATCAGTCATACGTTCTTGTTGGAGACGCAACGTCATCACCGCATCTGCTTGCGTGAGGCAGTCATCCAAGTTCCGACTGATTTGGACCGTTCCCCGCTGAAGTACAGGGTCGATGTCTTGACCAGGCGGCGGTGCCTCTAAAAAAGCAGAAAAAGCGTCAGGAACCAGGCTGGGAGGACCACAAAGCACGACATCGGCACCACACGCACTCAGGGCCCAGAGATTGGAGCGCGCCACTCTGGAATGGAGCACGTCACCGACGATCACAATGCACTTGCCCTGCAAGGCCTCGGGTTGTGGATGGCGACAGTCAAAATGGTGAGCAAGCGTATAAAGATCGAGCAATCCCTGACTGGGATGGCTGTGCTGACCATCGCCACCATTCAACACAACAGTGCGTTCACCTGCTAGATCCAACTCGTCGGCCAATTGGGCCGGTACATCTGTGCAGCGATGACGGATAACCAATACATCAGCGCCCATCGCCACATAGGTGCGGGCTGTGTCCAGCAAGGATTCCCCTTTGCTCAAAGAGCTGCTGGAGGGGGAAAAGCTTTGCACGTCAGCAGACAATCGCTTCGCTGCAAGCTCAAAGCTGCTGCGCGTACGCGTACTGGGTTCAAAAAACAGAGTGGCCACCAAGCGCCCCTGCAATGCCGGTAATTTGCGTGCCCCCGTTAGTGGCATCGATCGAAAACGATGGGCGAGCTCCAACACAAGGGCGAAGTCGTCTCGAGAAAACGCTGCAAGATCGAGGACGTGCCGATGGGACCAGCCGTTCATCGCATCCACTCCAGCGTTGGGGTGAAAGCTTGAGGCAAAGGAGGGAGCCGATCACCACGAGCACGGCGACTCACACTGCGTGATGCCTTTAG
>WTGE01000170.1 GCA_011525445.1 Synechococcus sp. CO36386bin_37 | reverse complement strand
GGGTGATGAACTTCCACCTGGTGCCAACATGGTGGTGAGGGTGTACGTAGCGCAGCGACGCAAAATTCAGGTTGGCGATAAAATGGCTGGCCGCCATGGCAATAAAGGCATCATCAGTCGCATTCTCCCGAGGGAGGATATGCCCTATTTGCCCGATGGAACTCCAGTCGACATCGTCCTGAATCCCCTCGGCGTTCCAAGTCGAATGAATGTTGGGCAGGTGTTTGAATTGTTGATGGGATGGGCTGCGGCAAATCTCGACTGTCGAGTCAAAATTGTTCCTTTCGACGAGATGTATGGGCCTGAGAAATCACAGCAAACCGTTCAGTCTTACCTCAAACAAGCTGCCAGTCAGCCTGGAAAAGATTGGATTTACAATCCCGATGATCCGGGCAAGTTGTTATTGCGCGATGGACGAACAGGTGAACCCTTTGATCAACCTGTCGCAGTTGGCTATTCGCATTTCTTGAAACTTGTTCACCTCGTCGACGACAAGATTCACGCACGCTCGACTGGTCCTTATTCGCTGGTTACCCAGCAGCCACTGGGTGGTAAGGCCCAACAGGGAGGACAGCGCTTGGGAGAAATGGAGGTCTGGGCTCTCGAGGCCTATGGTGCCGCTTACACCTTGCAGGAATTGCTGACTGTCAAATCCGACGACATGCAAGGGCGCAATGAAGCACTGAATGCCATCGTGAAAGGCAAGCCAATCCCAAGGCCGGGGACGCCTGAATCCTTCAAGGTGCTGATGCGCGAACTCCAATCACTCGGTCTCGATATTGCCGTATTCACGGATGAGGGTAAGGAAGTTGATTTGATGCAAGACGTCAATCCACGACGAAGTACTCCAAGCAGGCCGACTTACGAATCACTTGGTGTCGCGGATTACGACGAAGACTGACGAATCATCGTTCGAATCGACACAACTTCATTTCTGCATAACCGTCAATGACCAACAGCAATCTGCGTACAGAAAACCACTTCGACTACGTCAAAATCACACTCGCTTCACCGGATAGGGTGATGGAGTGGGGGCAACGCACCTTGCCAAATGGTCAGGTTGTAGGAGAGGTCACCAAACCCGAAACCATCAATTACCGCACACTTAAGCCGGAAATGGATGGTTTATTTTGTGAAAAAATCTTTGGTCCTTCAAAGGATTGGGAGTGCCATTGCGGTAAGTACAAACGAGTACGTCATCGCGGCATCGTTTGTGAACGTTGTGGAGTTGAGGTTACTGAAAGTCGCGTGCGTCGTCATCGCATGGGTTTCATCAAATTGGCGGCTCCAGTTTCCCACGTTTGGTATCTGAAAGGAATTCCCAGTTACGTGGCCATTCTTCTGGATATGCCGCTGCGAGATGTTGAGCAGATTGTCTATTTCAATTGCTATGTGGTCTTGGATTCGGGTGATCACAAGGATTTGAAGTACAAGCAACTGTTGACTGAAGATGAGTGGCTTGAAATTGAAGATGAGATTTATGCCGAAGATTCTGAGATTGAGAATGAACCCGTTGTTGGTATTGGTGCTGAAGCTCTCAAGCAGCTGCTTGAAGATCTTGAACTTAACGCAGTCGCGGAACAATTGCGAGAAGAGATTGCAGGTAGCAAGGGGCAAAAGCGAGCCAAGTTGATCAAGCGCCTGCGGGTCATTGACAACTTCATTGCTACTGATGCTCGTCCTGAGTGGATGGTGTTGGATGCGATTCCCGTTATTCCACCTGATCTCCGACCGATGGTTCAGTTAGATGGTGGTCGGTTTGCCACGTCTGACCTCAATGATTTGTACCGCAGGGTTATCAATAGAAACAACAGACTTGCGCGCCTTCAGGAAATTCTTGCTCCAGAAATCATTGTCCGTAACGAGAAGCGAATGCTTCAAGAGGCAGTAGACGCCCTTATAGACAATGGACGTCGTGGCCGAACAGTGGTTGGTGCAAACAACCGCCCTCTTAAATCGTTGAGTGACATCATTGAGGGTAAGCAGGGACGTTTTCGTCAAAACTTGCTTGGCAAAAGGGTGGACTACTCCGGACGTTCCGTCATTGTTGTAGGTCCCAAGCTCAAAATGCATCAATGCGGCTTACCCAAGGAAATGGCGATTGAGCTTTTCCAGCCTTTTGTGATCCATCGTTTAATTCGTCAAAATATTGTCAACAATATCAAGGCTGCGAAGAAGTTGATTCAGCGCGCAGATGATGAGGTAATGCAGGTTCTACAGGAGGTTATTGATGGTCATCCCATTATGTTAAATCGAGCTCCTACCCTTCACAGACTGGGTATCCAAGCGTTTGAACCCAAATTGGTGGACGGGAGAGCGATTCAACTTCATCCCCTGGTTTGTCCCGCTTTCAATGCCGACTTTGATGGCGATCAGATGGCTGTTCACGTACCTCTAGCCATCGAAGCTCAGACAGAAGCGAGAATGCTGATGTTGGCCAGTAATAACATTTTATCTCCAGCAACTGGTGATCCGATCATCACTCCGTCCCAAGATATGGTTCTTGGCTCTTATTACTTAACGGCTCTGCAGCCTCACATGTCACCGATTGAATTTGGCGATCGATCGCGTACCTATTCCAGTTTGGAAGACGTAATCCATGCGTTTGAAGATGAGCGAATCACCCTTCATGAGTGGGTTTGGGTGCGTTTCAATGGCGAAGTGGAAGATGAAGATGAACGGGATTCACCCATCTCGAGTGAAACCTTGAGCGATGGCACTCGATTTGAGCAGTGGACCTACCGCCGTGATCGTTTCGACGAAGATGGGGCACTGATCAGCCGCTACATCCTTACGACTGTTGGACGTGTTGTGATGAATCACACGATCATTGATGCGGTAGCAGCGACCTGAAATCTTCCTTTTTAACTGCCTTTTTCCTTCTATCTGAGCGCTGTCATGACCTCTTCCCCCTCCAAGTCTCGTAAGTCTTCCAAGGCCACGAAAGCTGCTAAAGCTGCTGCTGCAGCTGCAGCGAAATCCCGTGCGCTGTCCAAGACCCCTCCTCCCTTCCGCAATCGTGTTGTGGACAAAAAGGCCCTTAAACAACTTGTTGCCTGGGCTTACAAGCACCACGGAACGGCCGCAACATCAGCAATGGCTGATCAACTCAAAGATCTTGGTTTCAAATACGCCACTCAGGCTGCTGTTTCGATTTCGGTGAATGACCTCAAAGTTCCTGATGCGAAACAAGATCTTCTTGCTCAGGCGGAGGAGCTGATCACGGAAACGGAAGAGTCGTACAGGCTGGGAGTGATCACTGAGGTTGAGCGTCACACGAAGGTGATTGACACCTGGACTGAGACCAACGAGCGTTTGGTTGATGCTGTCAAGAAGAACTTCAACGAAAACGATCCGCTCAATTCGGTGTGGATGATGGCCAATTCCGGGGCTCGAGGAAACATGTCCCAGGTTCGTCAACTTGTGGGTATGCGCGGTCTGATGGCGAATCCCCAAGGGGAGATTATTGACCTTCCGATTCGCACCAATTTCAGGGAGGGACTGACGGTTACCGAGTACGTGATCTCTTCATACGGAGCACGCAAAGGTCTTGTGGACACTGCATTGCGGACCGCCGACTCGGGTTACCTCACCCGTCGTTTGGTTGATGTGGCACAGGACGTGATTGTCCGAGAGGATGATTGCGGCACGATGCGATCGATCATCGTGAAGGCCGAAGACGGTCGTTTCGGTAATCGTCTTGTAGGTCGATTGACAGCGGATCAAGTTGTCAACTCTGAAGGAGAGGTGCTCGCTGAGCGCAACACCGAGATTGATCCGCCTCTGTCTCAGCGTTTTGAATCAGCTGGCGTTGTTGCAGTCTCGGTGCGTTCACCCTTGACCTGTGAGGCGAATCGTTCCGTATGTCGTAAGTGCTACGGCTGGGCCCTTGCTCACAATCAGCTTGTTGATCTGGGCGAGGCGGTTGGAATTATTGCTGCCCAGTCGATCGGAGAGCCAGGAACTCAGCTCACGATGAGAACATTCCATACCGGCGGCGTTTCAACGGCTGAAAGTGGAGTGGTCCGTTCCAAGTTGGCAGGGACCGTTGAGTTTGGATCGAAAGCTCGCGTTCGCCCTTACCGCACTCCCCATGGTGTGAATGCCCAGCAGTCTGATGTTGATTTTTCGCTGACCATTAAGCCTCATGGCAGTGGCAAGCCACAAAAGATCGAAATCACAAACGGATCGCTTCTCTTTGTTGATGACGGCCAGGAGATCGCATCGGATGTGACGGTGGCAACCATTGCGGCAGGAGCCGTGAAAAAGAGCGTTGAAAAAGCCACTAAGGATGTGATTTGCGATCTGGCTGGTCAGGTCAGCTATGACCCCACCATTCAGCCAAGGGAGGTCACTGATCGACAGGGGAACATCACCCACAAGGCTCAGCGTCTTGGCCGGATGTGGGTTCTCGCTGGGGATGTCTACAACCTGCCGCCCAATGCACGTCCCGTTGTTTCAGCTGGTGGTCCCGTCACTGAGGCTCAAGTTTTAGCGGAGGCGAGTCAGGCAAGCGAATACGGCGGTGCCATCCGTTTGCGTGAAGCCTTGGGTGATTCACGTGAGGTTCAGATCGTGACCACCTCAATGACACTTCGTGATTTCAAACTGCTTGGCGAGTCCACGCATGCTGGTGAAATCTGGAATCTGGAGGCCAAGGATGGAACGCGCTATCGCTTGAACACCATCCCAGGAAGCAAAATTGGCAATGGTGAGGTGATTGCCGAACTGGCTGACGATCGCTTTAGAACCCAGACAGGAGGCCTGGTCAAATTTGCTCCTGGCTTGGCAATCAAAAAAGCCCGTTCTGCCAAAAACGGGTATGAGGTCAATAAGGGTGGCACTTTGCTCTGGATTCCTCAGGAAACCCATGAAATCAACAAAGACATTTCTCTGTTGATGATTACTGACGGCCAGTGGATAGAAGCCGGAACCGAGGTGGTGAAAGATATCTTCAGCCAAACCGCTGGCATTGTCAGTGTGACTCAGAAGAATGACATTCTTCGCGAAATCATCATTCGCAGCGGCAGTTTCCATCTCTGCAGTGAAAAGAAAGCTCTTGAGCGTTTCCAAGGAGATGGCGTCATGGTCAATCCCGGAGAGGCGATTGCCAAGGGGATTAGTTCCGACGCGATGGTGTTCGTCCAGGCTGTGGACACTCCGGAGGGCACCGGTTTGCTGCTTCGCCCTGTTGAGGAATACACGATTCCCAACGAAGCACAGCTTCCTGATCTCGGCCATGTAAAGCAGCCCAACGGACCTCATCTCGGGATCAAGGCGACGCAACGTCTTGCCTTTAAAGACAACGAACTGGTCAAATCGGTTGAAGGTGTCGAGCTCCTGCGCACACAGCTCATGTTGGAAACATTCGACACCACTCCTCAGATGACTGTGGATGTGGAGGCTGTTCCGGATAAGAGAGCTAAAACCATCGAGCGTCTTCAGCTGGTGATTTTGGAGAGCATTTTGGTGCGGAGAGACACCATTTCAGATTCCAGTCACGGTTCCACCCATACCGAACTTCAAGTTGAGGATGGCCAGTCGATCAAAGCTGGTGACGTTGTTGCAACCACTCAGATTCTCTGCAAACAGGCCGGCATTGCTGAGATGCCAGAAGCTACCGCAGATGAGCCAGTCCGACGTTTGATTGTGGAACGACCTGAGGACACCATCACCATCAGCACGTCCTCTGCTCCTTCAGTCTCCGTCGGTCAACGTGTTGTCGATGGCGAAGAACTGGCCCCAGGCCAGCCTTCCGACTGTTGCGGTGAGGTGGAACAGGTGAGTGACAACTCCGTCACCATGCGTCTGGGTCGCCCCTACATGATCTCTCCAGATTCCTTGTTGCATGTTCGTAACGGTGATCTTGTTCAGCGTGGTGATGGATTGGCGCTTCTTGTTTTTGAACGTCAGAAGACTGGTGACATCGTGCAGGGTTTACCGCGTATTGAAGAGTTGCTCGAGGCCAGACGACCTCGTGAATCATCGATTCTCTGCAAAAAATCTGGCACGGTTGAAATCAAACAGGGTGACGATGAAGAGTTCACCACTGTGACTGTGATCGAAGCCGACGATGCGATCACCGAATATCCGATCTTGCTGGGCCGTAACGTGATGGTCAGCGATGGCCAACAAGTCAGCGCAGGCGAACTCCTCACGGATGGACCGATTAATCCCCATGAGTTGCTGGAGTGTTTCTTTGAGGATCTTCGTAACCGCAAGCCCCTCATGGAAGCAGCGCAAGAGGCTATTGCAAAACTCCAGCATCGTCTGGTGACAGAGGTCCAAAACGTTTACAAGTCCCAGGGGGTTTCGATTCACGACAAGCATATTGAAGTCATTGTTCGACAAATGACCAGCAAAGTTCGGATTGAAGACGCTGGTGATACCACGCTTTTACCTGGAGAACTGATTGAACTGCGTCAGGTGGAAAACACCAATCAGGCCATGTCGATCACCGGAGGAGCTCCTGCTGAATTCACGCCCGTCTTGCTTGGAATCACCAAGGCATCCTTGAACACCGATAGTTTCATCTCAGCTGCCTCCTTCCAGGAGACCACACGTGTTCTCACCGAAGCGGCGATTGAAGGCAAGAGCGATTGGCTTCGCGGTCTTAAAGAAAACGTGATCATTGGCCGTCTCATCCCTGCAGGAACAGGATTCAGCGGCTTTGAGGAGGAACTAAGGGCTGAGGCCGGGCCGCATCCCGACATCCTTTCGGAGGATCCAGCAGGATATCGCCGCATGCAAAATCTTCGCCCTGATTACACCGTTGACATGCCTGCAGCACCCACTTCAAAATCAACAGCATTGCTGGACGATCCCAGTGCAGCTGATTTGGAGGCGACCCGCAGTCGGCATGGCATCGAAGCGGAATCCAGTACCTTCGCAGCGTTCACCCGACCGAGTGGTGACAATGAGCTCGCCGAAGAGCAGGCTCTAGATCCTGCTGCAGTTGAAAACCTTCAGGAGCAGGGTCTTTTGAGTGATGAGTGAGCTTTCTGTTCACAGCAACGGCACTCGACATCCCAAACTGGTTTTGATTAATAGCTTCTCTCATGATTGAGCCCTCTGTGATACCAAAGCGCAAACTCCCCCGCTTTGGATTTCATACCCACACTGAAAAGCTGAACGGTCGCTCAGCCATGTTGGGTTTCATCGCCCTTTTGGTAGTGGAATTCAAACTCGGTCACGGTTTGTTGATCTGGTGACGGGCGCGCTTCTCGGTCGAAGCATGTCCGAGTTGGAGGATTGGGCTGTTTCGCAGGGACAACCCGCATTCCGTGGGCGTCAACTTCATGACTGGCTTTATGCGAAAGGCGCTCAAGATCTTCAAGAGATCACTGTTTTGCCAAAGATTTGGCGCGCTGCTCTTCAAGAGCAAGGCGTACTGATCGGGCGACTGCATGAGCAAGAGCGCCGGGTTGCCGCTGATGCCACCACCAAGTTGCTTCTAGGTACCGAGGATGGTGAAACACTTGAAACGGTTGGGATCCCAACGAATCAGCGTCTCACCGTTTGTGTCTCGAGTCAGGTGGGATGCCCGATGGCCTGTCGCTTTTGCGCAACGGGCAAGGGTGGCTTGCAGCGATCTCTTGCTGACCATGAAATTGTTGCCCAGGTGCTGAGCGTTCAAGAGGTAATGCAGCGTCGTCCCTCCCATGTGGTGTTCATGGGGATGGGAGAGCCTCTGCTGAATATCGAGTCAGTGCTCAAGGCCATTCGTTGCATGAATGACGACCTTGGCATCGGTCAGCGGCGAATCACGGTGAGCACAGTCGGCGTGCCAAATACTCTTCCCCGTCTGGCTGCGCTCGCGCTGCAAGAGTTAGGGCGGGCTCAATTCACTCTGGCTGTCAGCTTGCATGCGCCGAACCAAGCGCTGAGAGAGGAGATCATTCCCACGGCAAAGACCTATCCCTACGATGATCTTCTTGAAGATTGCCGTGTGTACTTCGAGTCAACCGGTCGAAGGGTGAGTTTTGAATACATTCTTCTAGGTGGTTTGAACGATCAGCCATACCATGCTTCACAACTGGCTGACAGGGTTGGTGGGTTTCAGAGCCATGTAAATCTGATTGCCTATAACCCCATCGAGGAAGAAGACTTCCAAAGACCAACCCAGCACGGGATTGAGAGGTTTCGGCGAGTCCTCGAGCGGCGGGGAATTGCTGTGAGCTTGCGAGCGAGTCGTGGTTTGGATCAAGACGCAGCATGCGGCCAGTTGCGTCGCAGTCGTCGTCTCTAGGGGAGACTGCTCGTAGCGACTGGCCTGGATCCAATGGCACCGATCGACTGGTTATTGCTGGTCTTGTATTTGATTGGAACCCTGTTCCTCGGGCTTTGGCTGGCACGACGTAACCGAGGGGAAGACGATTATTTCGTTGCTGGGCGAAGTTTGAGTGGTTGGTTGGCCGGAGCCTCAATGGCCGCAACAACTTTTTCCATCGATACCCCGTTGTACGTGGCGGGCTTGATTGGAACAAGAGGTCTTGCGGCGAACTGGGAGTGGTGGGGGTTTGGTCTGGCGCATGTGGCCATGGCTGTGGTCTTTGCACCTCTTTGGCGTCGAAGCGGAGTCATGACCGATGCAGCCTTCACGGAATTGCGTTACGGGGGAGTGACGGCCGCATGGTTAAGGGGAATTAAAGCTTTTTTGCTTGCGATGCCGATTAACTGCATCGGCATCGGCTACGCCTTTTTGGCCATGCGCAAAGTTGTGCAGGCGTTGGGAATTGTGTCTGATCAGCCTGTGCAGGCCCTCGGAGGGCTCCCCGACACAGTGGTCTTGTTGATGATTGTGGCGCTGTTCGTTCTGATTTACACCGTTGCAGGTGGTCTTTGGGCCGTTGTCGTTACGGATTTTGTTCAGTTGGTTCTGGCGATGGTGGGTGCCTTTGCTGTGGCCTGGGCTGCCATCCATGCTGTTGGTGGTATGGACGCGTTGTTGTCCAGCCTCAATGCTCTTGGGCGACCCGAGTTGCTGTCGCTTGTGCCATGGCGCTGGACCGATACAGGTTTCGATTGGATCGGAGGTGCGGGAATCAGCGCCTCAACCTTTTTGGCTTATCTCACGGTTCAGTGGTGGAGCTTTCGGCGGAGTGATGGTGGTGGTGAATTCATCCAAAGAATGTTGGCCACCAGGGATGAACAGCAGGCACGGCTAGCGGGCTGGGTGTTTCTTGTGGTGAATTACCTTCTGCGAAGCTGGTTATGGGTTTTGGTGGCCTTGGCGGCTTTGGTTCTGCTGCCTGGTCAGGTCGATTGGGAGTTGAGCTATCCGGCCTTGGCGGTGACCTACTTGCCGCCGGTTGTTCTCGGCTTGGTTGTGGTCTCTTTGGTTGCCGCTTTTATGAGCACGGTCAGCACGTCAGTGAACTGGGGGGCGAGCTACCTCACCCATGACCTATACCAGCGTTTTGTCAGGCCTGGGGCTACTCAGAAAGAGCTGCTGTTGGTTGGTCAGGGAACCAGCATTCTGTTGTTGGTGTTGGGAGTGTTAACAGCCTTAATCAGTGACAGCATTGGAACTGTGTTCCGCCTGGTGATCGCAATCGGGACAGGACCTGGCGTGGTTCTAGTGTTGCGCTGGTTCTGGTGGCGAATTAACGCAGCAGCAGAGCTTGCCTCGATGGTGTGTGGATTTTTTGTTGGTTTGTCCACGTCGGTTGTTCCTTTGCTCCAGATTTCGGACTACGGGCTCAGATTGATGGTGACCACAGCCATCACTGCGGTTGTTTGGATTGTGGTGATGTTGATCACTCCTCCGGAATCAACCGAGGTCCTCGAACAGTTCGTGGCGCGTGTGCAGCCTCCTGGCCCTGGATGGAGGCGATTGAGGCAACGCTGTGAGGTCACGGCGTCAGAATCCCTCTCAGATCTGGTCGTACGGTTTGTACTGAGTAGTGGTGTTTTATTTGGCGCTCTTCTCGGCTCTGGTGCGTTTCTTCTGCACCAACAAGGGGCGGCTTGGTCTGGATTGATTCTTGCCGTCGTCTCCGTATCTCTACTCTGGCGTGGCACGCATGCCCGTCTTGCTCGTTAGTCAGCGCTCTGGAGTTCGCATTCACAATGGTTGAAAAACAAAACCCGTGAGTTTTTTTCGCAGCACAGTTCTTCCTGTCTTGATCGTGGCTTTATTCGCTCTTGCGTTGTTTGCCGTAAGCGCAAGGATCTGGTTGCCTGGTGACATGCTGGCTCCAGCTCCGGTGAGTTGACCAGCTGCTCTTACGATCAAACCCATGACCGATCGCTCGCCCCTGGATCGTGAACAACCCGTGGCCAACCTGGCTATCGATCCTGATGTGCTTGTCCGAGAGCTTGAAGCGGAACAGGTGGGTGATCCCCTCGATGACATCGAACCCGATAATCCAGAACAAGATGCTCTGGATGCGATTCGTCAGTGTGACGAGGCTCTGGAGTGGTTAAAGCAGGGACACGAACAGCGCCTTCAAGGGCTGAGAGTGTTTTGTGAACACCGTGACCCCCGTTCAGTGCCCCTTTTGCTGCCTCTTTTGGAGGAGGTTTGCCCCGTAGAGCGTATGAGTGCTGTTTACGCACTCGGTCGCAATCCTTCTCCGCCAGCAGTGGATCCTCTGCTGAAATTGCTGCAGAACGACAGCAACGCCTA
Organism: Synechococcus sp. CO36386bin_37; assembly: GCA_011525445.1. Next base: position 16,052 of record WTGE01000170.1, on the reverse strand, counting down.
TGTGCGCAAGGCCACGGCTTGGAGTCTCGGCAACTATCCCGATGCACCGATTCTTAATCCTTTGATTCGCGCCCTGCAGACCGATGTGGCTGCTGTTCGTTTGTGGGCATCTGTTTCACTCGCAGAGGCGGGAGTGACCTCTCCTGCGAAGGCTGACCCAGCGGCGGGCCAGTTGCTGATCAGTCTTCGCATCGACAGTGAATCTGTCGTGCGAAGCAATTGCATCTGGGCTTTAAGTTGCCTTTTGGACCATCTCGTTGAGCCTCGTCGCGAAGAGGTTGTCGAGGTCTTCGTCCGAGCCCTTCTTCAAGATCGTGAAAGGTCGGTTCGCGATGAGGCTCGCACGGCTCTTGAGCAGATGGAATCACCCGACGTATTGGATCGTCTTCAGACGTTGATGGAGGAGGGATTACTTCGCTGAAGGGGACAACCGTCAGGACCAATTCAGGTTGAACTTTCAGAAGCTGTCATCCGTGGACATCAGTTTCAAGAAATCATCCCTAGCATTCACTGAATACTGAGTGTGGTCTATGCCTGAACGCACGCTTCGTTTTCGAATCCGTCCCGATGGTCGTGTTGAGGAACAAGTTGAGGGCGTAGAAGGTGATGCCTGCCTGCAACTGACGGAACGGTTGGAATCAGCTCTAGGTACTGTGGAACGCCGTCAGTCCACATCAGATTCCTACATCACAACCCAGTCTCAATCTCAGTCCCAGTCCCTGTTCGTCGAACCCTCCTGATGTCTCATTTCAGCACAGTCAAAACAGAACTTCGTCAGCGGGATTCCCTGGTCTCAGCTCTCAAGGACCTTGGTTATGAAACCAAGCAGGGGTCGCACCTTGTGCGTGGTTACCAAGGTCAAACCGTTGAAGCAGACTTGGCTGTCAGTTTGGAACATTCAGCAGACTTTGGTTTTGTATGGAATGAAACCAATGGTGCTTATGAGTTCGTTGCCGACTTGGACTTGTGGAGGCAGCCCATGCCAATTGAACGATTTTTGTCTCGTCTCACACAACGCTACGCATTGAACACTGTGCTTAATGCCTCGGCGATTGAGGGTTTCGATGTCACTGAGCAGCGTGATTGCAAGGATGGTTCGATAGAGCTGGTTGTGACTCGTTGGGATGCCTGACTTGCAGACAGGCGGAGACTCAGGCGCATACCAAGCTTCGGGTTCTCCGGCAGCTGCCTACAGCGCTTCATCCCTCGCGAATCCTCAATACAGCGGTGTCGAACCCGTCCTGGGTGGCGCTCTTGCCGAGAGAGCTGTGTGGGTTGACGAAGCTGTTTGTATCGGCTGTCGGTATTGCGCTCACGTGGCTTGCAATACATTCACTATCGAACCGAATCTGGGTCGGTCAAGGGCTATTCGCCAGGATGGAGATAGTCCAGAGCGGATTCAAGAAGCGATTGAAACCTGTCCTGTTGATTGCATTCATTGGGTCGCCTTTGACGACCTGGAATCTTTGAAGGATCAGCTCGACTCCCAGGAGCTTCTTCCACTGGGGGTTCCATCGCCAGCTCGTCCACGCAGGATTCTGCCGAGAAAGCTCATCAATTGAAATTCGATGACTCTTTCCTCTATGTCATCTCAGGTTTTGCCCACCCGTCGTTTCGGTCGGACTGAGCTTTCCATGCCTGTGCTGTCTCTAGGAGGAATGAGGTTTCAGCAGAGCTGGAGCGATCTTGAGGCGGATGGCATTGATCAAGACGCTCAGAGCAGGCTTCAGGACACGTTGAATCGTGCCGCTGTCCTCGGTTTTCGCCATATCGAAACAGCGCGTCATTACGGCAGTTCTGAACGGCAGTTGGGTTGGGCCATGCCTCATGCGCCTGTTCCGGATCGAATTCTGCAAACCAAAGTTCCGCCTCGAAATGATCCAGCTGTTTTTGAAGCGGAGCTGGCGGTGAGTCTGGAGCGCTTGAACGTTGACCGGATTGAGTTGCTGGCGATTCATGGCGTCAACAAAATGGAGCATCTTGATCAAACGCTCAGACCAGGGGGCTGTATGGAGGTCGTTCGTCGCTGGCAGAGGCAAGGACGCATCGATCATGTGGGATTTTCCACTCATGGAGAGACGTGCGTCATTGAAGCGGCGATCGCGTCCGATCAGTTCGATTACGTCAATCTTCATTGGTATTACATCCGCCAGGAGAATGAACCTGCGATTGCCGCAGCCCATCGACATGACATGGGCGTCTTCATCATCAGTCCAACCGATAAGGGAGGACATCTACATACTCCTTCTCAGCTGATGAGGAAGCTCTGTGATCCCTTGCATCCGATTGTGTTTAACGATCTCTTTTGCTTGCGTGATCCCAGGGTTCATACCATCAGCGTTGGTGCGTCTCAACCCAGTGATCTGGATTTTCATCTTGACGCTGCCAGACAGTTGAACAATGCCAACGCACTCATTGCTCCGATTGAAGAGCGTCTCCAAGCCCAGGCTGTACGGGCGCTTGGATCGTCTTGGCTGAACACCTGGCGCGAAGGTCTGCCCCACTGGACACAAACACCCGGTGACATCAACCTTCCCGTCTTGCTGTGGCTCCATAATTTAATTGAGTCCTGGGATCTGGAGGGTTATGCCAAGGCAAGATATGGAATTCTCGGCCATGCAGATCATTGGGCACCAGGTTCTAACGCCGACGCTTTGGATCAGGAGGTCAATGAAGCTGATTTGATCGCTGTCTTAGGGCAAAGCCCCTGGTCTGAAACGATTCCAGGAATTTTGCGGAGATTGAAAGAACGTCTCGGTGGCGTGTCTCATGCACGCTTGTCATCCGCTTGATGTCCGAGAGGCAAACGACTGGGTACACCGACAGAGCGGGGGTATTTCTTTGGGCAGGGTCCCTTCGGCTCGATGCGCAATAACGTACGCAATCCACGATCGGCGGGCAGGTTTATTTGTCTGCAATCAACCACTTTTGCATTGAGGACTACCAGAGCTCTCTGAAGATTTGCTTCATCCTCTGAGTTCCAGTGACCTCGATAGAGCAATGCCTGGCCCCGGTGGCTCAACAGGGGAACCAAATATTCCGCCACCACAGGTGGAGTTGCTACTGCCCTTGCCATCGCCACTTCGTACTGATTGCGGCAGCTTTTCTTTTGGCCGGTCACCTCAATCCGCTCAGTACGGACAGAGATACGATCCCCCAAACCGAGCGACTGGGCCATAGCTGTCACAGCTGTGGTTTTGCGACCAACTGAATCCACAAGTGTGAGGGAGGAGCCTGGGAGTGCTATCGCAACCGCGAGGCCTGGGAATCCGCCTCCAGTGCCGACATCGATGCATCGTCGCGGTGTATCCGGAGTGCGCAGTTCGTGTTCGAGCGGCCAGAGACTGTCAAAGATCTGAGCGATCCAGAATTCTTCGCTCTCCACCAAACGGGTGAGATTCACCCGGCTGTTCCAATGGCGCAACAACACTTGCAGTTCCTCGAATTGCGCGCGCTGGGTGGGAGTGGGTTGCCAACCAAGGTATTCCCACAAGTCGGGCCCTGCAGCAGAAAAATTGGGAACATCTGGCATGGCTGCCAGGGCAGCAACTCTCTCTAGAATGCACTTTCATGTTTAGGCCTAAAGGGGACTTGACATTGGCCCCCACTTATTACGAGAGGCTCGGTGTCAGTCAGGGAGCGGATTCCACCACTTTGCGTCGGGCCTTTCGTCGTCTGAGCAAATCGGTGCATCCGGACACCACAACCCTCCCCGCCGATGAAGCAGCCCGGGAATTTCAGTTGCTGCGAGAGGCCTATGACCAACTGGCAGATCCTCGATTGCGCCGCATTTATGACGAGCAATTGATCCATCAGGCTCGGCTCCGCTACCCGAAACAGGTTCCTAAGACTTCAATCTCTTCGCCAATTGTGTCTCCAGCCACGGCCATTGGGGAGCGTCGACCTCTCTCCGGAGGTGAATGGTTGTCGCTTTTATTGTTGCTGGGTGCCCTGGTGTTGTGTCTAGCCTTAGGCGTTGGGGTGGCCTGGAATCGGGGGATGGAACTTCAGGTTCAACCCAGTTGGCTTGTAGCCGAGCAGACTGATGAAGAGTGGTTGATCGTGGATGGTCCTGATGGTGTCAATGCCTCCAGCCGAAACTCCCTTGAATCAACATTCTCTTCAGGCCCTTGAGCTTTGGCTCGATCAGCTTGGAGCGCAGCGCCTTGAGGAAGATCCCAGTGCATGGTTTTGGAAGGGGAGTGATTGGACAGCCGAAGTGCGACTTCAGCAATCTGATCTTGTTGTGATCTGGAATCCAAAACAAGCACCTCGGTCCTGCCTGTTTCCCTATGGATTGTCCCGCGCTGATGTGGAAGCAGCCTTGCGCCTTGGCCCCTCATGACCGATAGAAGCATTCGGGATGGATCTAACGACTACTTTTTGTTCGGGTTTGCATCATGTCAAGTGCTTCCTGAAGAACGGAGTAGCAGCGATCGAGCTGTGCGTCGCTGATGCATAGCGGTGGCAGCAGGTACACCACCTGGCCTAGAGGCCGCACCAGCACACCCCGGTCTCTTGCGAGTTGGCGGAGCACTTTTCCCACGGGGTTGAGATAGCCCTCTTCGTCGCTAACGACTAGATCAAAGGCTGCAATGGTTCCTGTAACCCGTGCTCTTTTGATGCCTGGATGATTTGCCAAAACCTCTAAGCGAGATCGATGCCTTGCTTCAAAACCCCGGAACTGTTCGGGCTCTGCCTCAAGGAGATCAAGACTTGCATTTGCTGCTGCGCAACCAAGGGGGTTGGCGGTAAAGCTATGTCCATGCCATAGCGTCAACGTGGGATTGTCTCCGATAAAGGCGTCAAAGACCATTCCGTTTGCCATGGTGATGCCCATGGGAAGAAAGCCAGCTGTCAATCCTTTGGATAAAGCAACAAGATCCGGTTGAATCCCAGCACGTTGAGTTGCCAAAAACTCTCCGCAGCGACCAAAGCCGGTCAGAACTTCGTCAGCGATCAATAAGGTTCCGGCATTGCGAACGCGCTGTTCCACGTCCTGGAGAAAGGCTGGACGCACCATTCTCATCCCACCGGCTCCTTGAACGAGAGGTTCAAGAATGACTGCAGCGGTTGGCGTGTTGAGAGCATCCTCAAGTTGGCTCAGTGCTGCTTGTTCGCGTTCTTCGACCTGATCATCCCCCCACCAAGTGGCAGGCCATGGAATGCGGTTCACTGGAAAGAGCAGTGGGTCAAAGGGTTCGCTGAACAGGCTGCGGGCGCCTACAGCCATCGCTCCAAACGTATCCCCGTGATAGGCGCCGTCAAAGGCAATAATCTGCTGGCGTGGCTTGCCTCGGTTGTGCCACCACTGAATGGCGATTTTGAGAGCCACTTCCACGGCGGTGGATCCATTATCGGAGAAGAAGACCCGCTCTAAACCGGTTTTGGCGGCTAAACGCTCTGCTAAACGTTCGGCTTGAGGATGGGTAAATTCAGCGAAAATAACTTGCTCCAGCGTTTCGGCTTGGTGGGCGATTGCTTCGGCGATGTAGGGATGGGCGTGACCGTGCAAGGTGACCCACCAGCTGCTGATGGCATCGATAAGGGGTTCTCCCTCAGACCGGTGGAGTAATGCACCATCCCCTCGCAGCACTCTTTCGAGAGGAGGCGTTGTTGAGATCTGAGTGAATGGTGGCCAGAGGTGAGGATGATGGTTCTGAGGCACAAATTCGTCGCAGATATTGATTGGTTCAGGCGTTGTGACTGAAGTCAGCGGCACATCTCACTGTTTTGTTCCGATTCAGTCGCGATTGGCCCACAGTTGAACCAACGCACAAACCCCACTTCAACATCTGTGAATAACACTAAAATACCTGCGCAAAGCATGGCAACCGCCACAGCGGCTCCGGTCTGACGGCGATTCATCTCGAAGCCTGGAAACGATGGATTTCGGCTTCGACCTTAGCTTTCACGTTCTGAACCCGCCATTGTTGGGCGAGGCCATTTGAATCGGGGTTGTCCAACCTCGGTAATTCGCACAGAACAGTCACATCGCCCAATTGATGGAGGGTGCGGGGATTATCGGGATGGAGGGGGCCATTGATCACCAGTCCAAGAACGGGAATGTTTCGCCTCCGCAGTGCTTCCAAACTGAGAAGCGTGTGATTCAGCGTGCCTAGCCCACTCCTGGCCACCAACACAACGGGGAGCCCCCACCGTTCCAGTTGTTGAATTTGAAGCCATTGTCGTGTGAGGGGTACCATCAGGCCACCCGCCGTTTCCACCACAAGGGGGCCTTGCACGGCTGGCAACTGGAGCTGTTCTGGGTCGATGCGTTGACCGTCTTGCTCTGCAGCCCAATGGGGGGAAACCGGTGCTGGGAATGCGTAGGCTTCAGGTATCCAACGCTCCTTCGACAGTTGCAGGAGATCGATGACTCGCTGACGATCTCCACCGTCTTCGGTGCCGCTTTGCACCGGCTTCCAATAGGTGGCCTCTAACCCCTGAACGAACAGGGCGCTGACGATGGTTTTGCCCACATCAGTGTCTGTTCCGCAAATGACCAACTGAGGTGCGGGAGTTGTCATCTCTCGATCACAAGGAGTTCGATTAACCAGGTCAATCTGACTTGTCCTCTGGCATTCCGTTCGGGCCATTGGCTGTTCAGCTGGCGCCATTGCTTCACACCGAGGGGTGAAGACAGGCTGGTACCTGCGCCCATGGATTGCAGAGGCCGTAGCAACGATGTGATGTGAGAGCCCTGTTCGCTGAAGCGCAGCAGTTGCTGTCGTCTGATCTGTTGTCTTGGTAAAGCCTCAATCAACGTTTGAATGGATGGAAAGGACAGCGCTGAACAGGGAACAGCTGCCTGACGGGCCGCTTGATGCCATTGGGGGAAGCAGCCTTCAATCGGCAGTGCCACCACTAGCCACCCTTTGGGAGCAAGACGCTCGAACCAATGCTGCAGGGTGCGGGCTGGATCGGACAGCCAATGCAGGCAGAAACTGGATGTGATCAGAGTTGGAGGGTCCCGCCAGTCCGGTAGGGGCTGATTCAAATCCCACAGCTGGGTCTGTCTCTCACGGGTGTTGCGAGCAAGCATGGACGGGCTCCCATCGATCCGTTCCACAAGCCTCCCAGGAATCTTTTTTTCGATGGCATCGGCCAGCAAACCGGTTCCACTTCCGAGATCCAGCCATCGTCCCTGGGGAATCGGGAGTCGTTGGCAATGACCGGCCAGTCGCCAAGCCATTGCAGTTTGAAGTCGGGCTGAACGGTTGTATCGCCTTGCTGCATCATCGAAGCGATCAAGGACCTTGGATCCCCAGGTTTTGTTCATCAGATTGATCGAGTGCTCCGCTCGCTTCCGCTCAGGGTTTGCTCCTGATCAAGCCAACGACGAACTTGGTTCAGCAGATCTGGCACCAAGAGCGCATGCCCGCTCCCAGGTATCAACCAATGATCGACTGGATTGCGGAGGCGAAGGTGAAGTGCTTTGAGAAGCTCCTCTCTGGCAGCAGGTACCACAATGGCGTCCTGGCCGGCTTCCACCACCAGTACGCGGGTTCTTGGATGGAGCCCGGAGGGAAGCTCTGCGCAGGTCATCAATCGATTCAGATCATCGGTCAGGCGTTCACGACCTTCGGGTGACAGCCCTTCATCCATCGGACCTTGGGGGATGGCTGTGGGTGGCGATGGTGCGGCCGCCCGCGCAAGGAAATGATTCAACATTTGGGTTTCTGCTTCCTGGCCCAGACAGCGGCGCATGCCCTCAAGCGCCGTTACGAGAGCACGACCCTTCGGGCCCTGGGGCACAAAGCGGGAAAAACTGGCCAGCAACACCACATCAGTGGCCTCCATGAACACCTCATCCGCGAGCAGGTGTGGGCCCAGAGAGTGGGCAATGACAACCCGTCGTTGCTGTTCCAGGGGAGCAGGATCGACCTGCCAGTCAGGCTCATGTACTTTGCGCTGGCCGTAACCCCTTTCAGCACTTTGCCAGTACCAATTGTGCTGCTCGAAGTGATCGATCCAGGGCCTCCACGAATGGCTGTCTCCACTCCAGCCGTGCATGGCGATGACCTGTTTCATTAGGCAGGCATCAAAGTTGGTTCGGCTGTGGATTTGTCCTGATTGGGGTGCTGTCGGAAAGGGCTTCCAGCAAGGCATCCAAAGTGTTTTGCGGGAGAATCCGACGCACGACCAACCGCAGCCGTGCTGTCCCCTCTGGAACAGTGGGGGGACGGATGGCCACACTCAGCAGCCCTGCAGTTTCAAGGGTCTGTTGGCGTTCCAGAGCAGCTTGGTCGGTGCCGATCACCAGAGGCAGAATCGGCCCTGTCCCATCTGGACAGGGCCATCCTGATTGCGTGAGCCTCGACCGCCAGTGCTGACTTCTTGCGCGAAGCTCATCTGACCAATGAGGATGACGTTGCATCAAAGTCAATGCGGCTAGAGCTGCTGCAGCGAGGGGCGGTGCCAGCGCTGTGGTGTATCGGAAGGCTCCGCTGGACTGGAGTAAGACTTCTCCTAATTCAGCATTACAAGCGAGAAATGCTCCACCGCTGCCGAAAGCTTTTCCGAAGGTTCCACTGACCATTGTCACAGCGTGATGAGGTAATGCTTGACAGAGCCCACGCCCTTCACGTCCGAGCACACCAACAGCATGGGCTTCATCGACCAGCAGTCGTGCTCCATGGTTTGAGCAGAGCTCTGCCATGGAGCTTAAATCTGGGCTTGTGCCCTCCATGCTGAACAGACTTTCCGTAATCACAAGCGGTTGATGGTCTGGGTGCTGTTCATGGCAGCGCTCCAGCTTCCGGTTGAGATCATGTAAGTCGTTGTGGGCAAAGCGCAGAAGCCTGGCGCCGCTGGCCTTCACCCCCGTGAGCAAAGAGTGGTGACAGAGCCGGTCTGCCAGAACAGGCGTGTGACGGTTGGCAAGCGCAAGTACGGCAGCAAGATTGGCCTGAAAGCCACTTGGGTAAAGCAAAACGCGGTCGCGGTTCAGCCATTGCGCGAGTGCAGTTTCCAGTTGGTCATGAATCGGGCGGCTGCCGCTCACCAACCTGGACCCTCCTGCCCCGACGCCGCTTCGATCCATTTCTGCCTTCGCTGCTGCGATGATCTCGGGGTGCTGGATGAGATTGAGGTAATCATTGCTGGCCAAATCCACCAGATAAGGCCGTGTTGCATTCTCCTGAGCGGAGTTGATCGCGATCAGTCCTGATCCATCCGGATCGGATTTCCAGGTGCGGAGCTGTCGTCGGCGTTCCGGAGACGGGCTGGTCATAGGGATCAGTTTGCCGCTCTCTGTACCCGTCATCTCTAGGATCCCCCCATGACGTCACCCGATGTTTCCGAGCTGTTTCCATTCCCCTTGGATGGATTCCAGTTGGAATCAATTGATGCGTTGAATCAAGGTCATTCCGTTGTTGTGAGTGCACCCACGGGATCGGGAAAAACACTCGTGGGCGAGTATGCGATTCACCGTGCGATTGCCCACGGCCAGAAGGTTTTCTACACCACACCGCTCAAGGCGTTGTCCAATCAGAAACTGCGCGATTTTCGTGAACAGTTTGGAGCTGAAAACGTCGGCTTGATGACGGGTGATCTGAGCGTGAATCGTGAGGCTCGCGTCGTGGTGATGACCACTGAGATCTTCCGCAACATGCTTTACGCAGAAGCGGATGAGCATGACGATCCTCTCGCTGATGTGGAGTCAGTCGTCCTCGATGAGTGCCACTACATGAATGATTCTCAGCGGGGCACCGTCTGGGAGGAATCGATCATCCATTGCCCACCCTCAGTGCAGCTAGTGGCGTTGTCTGCCACCGTTGCCAATGCTGGGCAACTCACCGATTGGATCGAGAAGGTCCATGGTCCAACACGTCTTGTCATCAGTGATTTCCGCCCTGTACCCCTTCAATTCAGCTTCTGCAGTGCTAAGGGGCTCCATCCACTGCTGAACCAGGAGGGTACAGGCCTTCACCCCAATTGCAAGGTTTGGCGAGCTCCAAAGGGGCACAAGCGCAAAGGTCGCTCTCCTCGGCCGCCCCAGCCGGAAACTCCACCGATCAGTTTTGTCGTGGCGCAGATGGCGCAACGAGAAATGCTGCCCGCCATCTATTTCATTTTCAGTCGTCGTGGTTGCGACAAGGCTGTTCGAGATCTTGGAGTGCAGTGTTTGGTCACGGAAGCTGAGCAACACACCATTCGCTCGAGGCTTCAGGACTACGCCAATGTGAATCCTGAAGCGGTTCGCGACGGTCTTCATGCTGATGCTCTCCTCCGTGGGATCGCATCCCACCACGCTGGTGTACTCCCGGCTTGGAAAGAGTTGATTGAGGAGTTGTTTCAGCAGGGCTTGGTCAAGGTGGTGTTTGCGACTGAAACGCTCGCAGCAGGAATCAACATGCCGGCACGGAGCACAGTGATTGCCTCCCTTTCGAAACGCACAGAACGCGGGCATCGGCCTTTGATGGCCAGTGAATTTCTTCAAATGGCAGGTCGTGCTGGTCGCCGCGGTTTAGACACACAGGGATATGTCGTGACCGTCCAAAGTCGTTTCGAGGGTGTTCGTGAAGCAGGGCAGCTCGCGACGAGTCCTGCCGATCCACTGGTGAGTCAGTTCACCCCCAGCTACGGCATGGTGCTCAACCTGTTGCAACGGCATGACCTTGCCAAATCAAGAGAGCTGGTGGAGCGCAGTTTCGGTCGGTATCTCGCCAGTCTGGATTTGGTGGAGGAAGAAGCACAGCTGGATGAGTTACAGCATCAGCTGGCTCAGCTTCAAGGCAATGCCGGTGATGTGCCTTGGGAAGATTTTGAGGACTATGAAAAACAACGCGGTCGGTTGCGAGAGGAAAGGCGTCTGCTCAGGATTCTTCAGCAGCAGGCTGAAGAAACTTTGGCCCATGAACTCACCATTGCACTGCAGTTTTCGAGTGTGGGAACGTTGGTGAGTCTCAAGTCGCCTCGCTTGCGTGGTGGCGTCACACCGGCCGTGATTGTTGAGAAATGCGATGGCCCTGGGACATTCCCGCTTCTTCTTTGCCTCACTCACGACAACGTATGGCTACTGACGCCATGTCAGGCAGTGGTGAGTTTGCACGCAGAGCTGAGTTGTTTGCAGGTGGATGGAGTCAATGCCCCTGACCTGAGCCGTTCTGGTGAGCTTCGTCATGGTGACCAGAACAGTGGAGGTCTGGCTATGGCAGTGGCCCATATGGCTAGCCGCCACGACATGACAACAGCTCAGTACGACTTGGCTGGAGAGGTTTTGTCTCAGGTTCGTCTGGTCAAGGCTTTGGAGGTTGAGTTAGAGAGTCATCCTGCGCATCGCTGGGGGGATCGCAAGAAGCTCAAGAAGCATCGGCGAAGGATGGAAGACCTTGAAGTTGACATTCGTGAGCGCCAGCAAATTCTTCATCACCGTTCCAACCGTCACTGGGAGACGTTTCTGGCTCTCATTGAGATTCTTCGCTATTTCGGCTGCCTCGATGTTTTGGAACCCACGGAGATTGGACGAACTGTTGCGGCACTCCGAGGTGATAACGAACTCTGGTTGGGTCTGGCGCTGATGAGCGGTCATCTTGATGAGTTGCCTCCAGCTGAGTTGGCTGCAGTGTTTGAAGCCATCAGTACAGAGGTGAATCGACCGGATCTCTGGAGTGGCTTTCCTTCACCGCCTATGGCTGAAGAGGCCATGCATGATTTGTCTGGTATCCGTCGGGAGCTGCTGAGGGTTCAGGAACGTTTCAAGGTGGTTGTACCTGCATGGTGGGAACCTGAGCTGATGGGATTGGTTGAGGCTTGGGCCAAGGGAACCACCTGGAATGACCTCATCGCCAATACCTCTTTGGATGAGGGAGATGTGGTCAGGATCATGCGCCGCACAGTGGATCTCTTGGCTCAGGTTCCATATTGTGAAGCGATCAGCGAACAGCTCCGCAACAATGCGCGCTCAGCGCTGAACGCCATCAATCGTTTCCCCGTGGTGGAAACGGAACAACCTGTCTCGGATGCTGCTGCTGATTCAAGTGGGTTGAATCCAGCGACTGAACGGGCAGCGTGATTTCACTGTTGACTGCAGTGCTTAAGAGTTGGTCATGGCCGCGGCATCGACGATCCTGTCGAAATCCTTGGCACTGACATAGCCCAGTTCCAGTGCCGCATCACGCAGGTTGATGCCCTGTTCGTGGGCGTATTTGGCGATAGTGCTTGCTTTGTCGTAACCGATCACCGGTGCAAGAGGGGTTACAAGCATTAGAGATTGCTCAACGTCCCGCTGGATTCGTGTGCGGTTGGGTTCGATCCCCTCCACCATGGCCACCCGGAAGCACCGGCAGGCATCCGTAAGCAGGGTGACAGATTTAAGCAGATTGAAACCGATGAGAGGCTTATAAACATTCATCTGGAGGTGGCCCCCGGCCCCAGCCATTGCCGTTGCGGCGTCGAGGCCCATGACCTGAGTGCAAACCATGGCCATGGCTTCGCACTGGGTTGGATTCACTTTGCCAGGCATGATCGAGCTGCCCGGTTCATTCTCTGGTAAGTGAAGTTCCGCTAGACCGGCGCGTGGGCCACAGGCAAGCAACCGGATGTCGTTGGCAATTTTGAGCAAGCTCACTGCGAGGAGTCGCAGCTGGCCCATGACATGTACCAATCCATCATGACTCGCCATCACGGCGAACTTGTTCGGCGCAGAGCTCAAAGGCAAGCCCGTGAGGCTGGCTAGTTCCTCTGCTGCTTGGTCCGCAAATCCCTGAGGGGCATTCAATCCCGTGCCAACGGCGGTTCCGCCGAGAGGAAGTGGGTAAATCTCTATCAGTGACGTTTCGATTCGGGTCTTTGCACTGCTGACCTGGTCACACCAGGCTGAGGCCTCTTGGCCCAAGGTGAGTGGAACCGCATCCTGCAGGTGGGTACGACCGATTTTGACAATCTGTTTCCAGGCATCACGCTTGGCTCCGAAAGCTTCGCTGAGCTTTGTGAGTTCGGGGAGGAGTCGACGTTGGATTCCACCAGCAGCAGCGATGTGGATTGCTGCAGGGAAGGCGTCGTTCGTGGATTGAGATCGGTTGACGTGATCATTGGGGTGCACGGGCCGATGGCTGCCTAAAGGTTCACCCTCTCGCCGAGACACCAGGTTGCTGATCACTTCGTTGACGTTCATGTTCGTTTGGGTGCCGCTTCCGGTTTGCCAAACCCGTAGAGGGAATTGATCGTCGTGACGCCCCTCGCTAATGGTCGCAGCAGCCTGCACAATCAGATCGCGCCGATACGGATCCAACACGTCCAGCCGGGCGTTCACGATTGCGGAAGCCTGTTTGATCTGCGCTAATGCATGGATAAGGTCAACCGGGATGCGTTCATCGCTGATCGCAAAGTTCTGCAGAGAGCGTTGGGTCTGTGCTCCCCAGAGGGCTTCAGAGGGCACATCAATAGCCCCCATGCTGTCGTGTTCGGTCCTCATTGTTTCTTTCATGATTTCGCGTTGGGGCGAAGGACCATCGCGATGATCAGCACCATTCCACCGACGCTCACAACCACGTAAATCCAGTCGGCGTAGGGGGTCCAGAACATCGTCTTAAAGCCCTAGCCGGTCCCAGATCACATTCAGATTGGCTTGGTGCAGTTCGGTGCTGAAACATTTCGCCAGTTGATCTGTGCTGAGTTTGCTGCTCACATCAGGGTCCTTTTCAAGGTTGGCGCGGAAGTCACCACCATTGGTATTCCAGGCGCTGTGGGCATTGCGCTGCACCACTCGGTAAGCATCCTCCCTGCTCATGCCTCCATCCACGAGGGCGAGGAGAACCCGTTGACTGAAGACCACTCCTCCATAGACATTCATGTTGCGCAGCATGTTCTGGGGGTACACCCCAAGGCCGGAGACAACGGCAGTCATTTCTCGCAACATGAAATGCAAGGTCACCGAGCAATCAGGAAGCATCATGCGTTCCGTTGAGCTATGGCTGATATCCCGTTCATGCCATAGAGCCACGTTCTCAAGGGCTGCCACCACATAGCTGCGGAGGACTCGAGCGAGTCCGCTGATCCGTTCGCTGCGAATCGGGTTGCGTTTGTGAGGCATGGCTGAGCTGCCCTTTTGTCCCTTGGCGAAGCTTTCTTCCACTTCGAGCACATCGGTGCGTTGCAGGTTGCGAATCTCAGTCGCGAAGCGATCGAGAGAGGCTCCAATCAGGGCGAGTGTTTGCACGTAGTCGGCATGGCGATCCCGGGAGATCACCTGGGTGCTGGCCGTGTCGGGAGTCAGACCCAGGATCTGGCAGGTGAGCTGTTCGACTTCAGGGTCGGTGTTGGCATAGGTACCCATGGCTCCGCTCACCTGACCGACGGCTACATCACGTTCAAGGCGAGCTAGGCGTTCATGGTTGCGACGGGTTTCGGCAAGCCAGCCTGCCAACTTGAAGCCAAAGGTGATGGGCTCACCATGGATTGCGTGGGAACGACCGATCATCACGGTCGATTTATGTTCCACCGTGAGTTTCTTGATCGCTGCATCCAAGTCGGACAACTCCTGTCTCAACAATGCAACAGAGGATTTCAATTGAAGTGCCAGGCCCGTATCTAGGACGTCACTGCTGGTCATTCCCACGTGGATGAAACGACCTGCATCCCCCACGTGTTCATTCACATTGGTGAGAAAGGCAATTACGTCATGGCGAACTTCAGCTTCGATCTCAAGGATCCGTTCCGGATCGAATGCTGATTTCTCTCGGATGGTTTGCATCGCCTCCTCGGGAACACGGCCAAGCCTGCAATTCGCTTCGCAAGCAGCAAGCTCAACATCCAGCCAACTTTGATATTTGGCCCGGTCTGTCCAGATCTGGCCCATCTCGGGCAGGGTGTATCTCTCTATCAAGGGCCAGCGCGTGGCGACAACTCAACCAATGTATGGCGCTGAAGGGTTGAGCATGGGGTAACGCTTTACGCAGAGGTCAGGCGACGATGCTCCACTTCCCATTGAACATTTTGTCCCCAGGCCTGTTGACGAACCCAGCACAACCCACCACGGCATTCGATCACTTGAAATGGAGGAAGGTCGTTCGGGTGATTGTCCAGCATGACAAAAGAACCTGGAGCGAGAAGCTCGAGCACGCGACCGGCTCCCTTCTGGGAGTGGGGACAGTGTTTGGTTCTCAAAGCGTTGTGGTGTCCGCTTCTGATCTGGGTTGGCTTGTTGGCTGACACGAACTTGCGTGCGGCTTGTGAAGATCTTCGGGGAGGTCTGGGGATCTCAGGGTGGAACAACTGTTTTTGTTCCGGTTTCACTCTGCTTTCATGACGAAATGGCTCGTAAACAGCGCTTAGATCTCCACATGCTGACGTTAGGTCTGGTGTTATCTCGTCAGCAAGCCCAGCAGCTGATCCGTGCTGGCAAGGTGAGAGATCGTTACGGGCAGCTTCTTGATAAGCCCGGCCAGATGGTTGCACTCGATCTCAAGTTGGTCGTTGAACAGCCTCCTCGGTTTGTTTCGAGAGGTGGCGAGAAGTTGTTGGCGGCCCTCAAGGCTTTCCCCGTAGCCGTAGAGGGGCGCATCTGTCTTGATGGTGGTATCTCGACCGGTGGTTTCACCGATTGCTTGCTGCAACATGGTGCTCGACGGGTTTATGGCGTCGATGTGGGATATGGGCAGACCGCTTGGAGCTTGCGAACGGATGCTCGCGTTGTTCTAAGAGAACGCACCAATTTGCGTCGATTGAACCCTGTTGAGCTTTACAGCCCTGAAGACATTCGACCTACGCTAGCTGTTGCTGATGTGTCGTTTATTTCCTTGAAACTTGTTCTTCCTTCCATTCAAAAGCTATTGGATTTGCATGGGAGTGAGGCGATTGTTCTGGTTAAACCTCAATTTGAAGTGGGACGAGAGCGTGTAGGAAAAGGAGGAGTAGTTAGAGATCAGGCAGCTCACATTGATGCAATTCAATCCGTAATTCAATCAGCAAGGTCCTTGGGCTGGATCGCTCAAGGACTTGTTGCATCACCGATCACTGGTCCCGCAGGAAATCACGAATATCTGTTGTGGATGGGCGCGAACTCAAATCAGATCACTGAGGGAGAAGTGATTGAAGTCGTTCAAAAC
>WTGE01000325.1 GCA_011525445.1 Synechococcus sp. CO36386bin_37 | reverse complement strand
CTTGCGCTTCAGCACCATTCCAGGATCCGGTGGACAACGTGGGCTGATTATCCAACCCAAACGGTTGAGATGGACTGATGCTTAGGGCAGTGCAACACAGTCGGAGGCTTGGGCACACCTAACCATCACGACTTGGGCCTTTTCACCCTGAACCCTTTCTGTTCACAAACGAGGAGGTTGAAGCTTTGGTGAACACACATGCGCCGAACCTGGAGGTTGTGTTGGCGACCTGGAATGGCGCGAGATATCTGCCGGAACTGCTGCACTCCATCCGCTCTCAGAGCCTGAGGCCTAGGCGCGTTTTAGTTCGTGACGATGTCTCGAGTGACACCACCCCGAACATCATCAAAGAATGGGCCAGTCGCTGGCCGGGATGGCTGATCGAGCTTCCATCCGATTCCAGACTGGGCTGCAATGGGAACTTTGCTGCCCTGTTGCAAGCGAGCCAGGCTCCCTTTGTTGCTCTTGCCGATCAAGATGATCGCTGGGATCCAGACAAACTTGAGATCCTGATGGGAGCAATGCAGTCCGCTGCAGCAGCACAGCCTGCCGGCACTCCGCTGCTCGTTCACAGCGACCTGCGCCTCATGGATTGCAATGGCAGGCCTTTGGCGACGTCATTCCTGCGCCATCAGGGGCTCAATCCAACCAGCGACTCACCCAATGCACTCACCCTGCAGAACGTCGTAACGGGCTGTGCCTGTCTGGTCAATCGGGATCTGATTGAAATGGCATTGCCGCTTCCCATGGCGGTTGTACAGCATGACCACTGGCTGGCTCTCGTAGCAGCCTGCAAGGGTGCCATCGTTTACCTGAATCAGCCTTTGCTGTCCTACAGACTTCATCGAGACAATGCAGTGGGAGCGATGGGCACCAGGAGGGCCTATCTCCGAGAGCGACTTCACTCCCTCGGGGGAGACCAAAGTCCACGGCAACGGCTGAGACGCTGCCTGCATCAAGCACAAGCGCTCAATGCACATCTGGGGCGCCAGGAGCTAACCATCACAGCCTTTCAAGAGGCCCCGCCCCTTCAGCGAATGCGCATGATCGCGACAGGCCAACTGAAGAAATCAGGACTGATCCGCCAGCTTGGGCTCACGCTGTTGTTGGTGCGATCCATCGTCAAAGGCCTGTAATCGCTCGATTCAGAATGAACTTTTTGTTGTCAGACGCCGCGATTTGGTTCGTTGCCTTCCTGCTCAATGGGGTGCTGATTGCTCTGGCACAACGCATTCCCCTGTTGACTCCTCAAGGTTGGGTCCATGCCGGAATTCTGGGAACCATCCTGTGGGGCTGCCTTGGCTGGAGGGGCTGGCTCACTGTGGTGGTCTATCTGGCGCTTGGATCAGCGGTGACTCGGCTTGGCCTCGCACAGAAACAGAAACAAGGACTTGCGGAGGCGCGAGGAGGCCAGCGGGGCCCTGCAAACGTATGGGGTTCGGCCTTGACCGGCACGGTGATCGCCCTTCTGATTGGTGCCGGCGTCGGCCCCCAGCAACTTTTGCTGATTGGATTTGCAGGAAGCTTCGCAGCCAAACTGGCCGACACGTTTGGCAGTGAAATTGGAAAACGCTGGGGGCGTACCACCGTCTTAATCACAACTCTGCGCCGAGTTCCCCCAGGAACCGAAGGCGCAGTGAGCATGGAGGGCACCCTCGCCAGTGCGGCCGGAAGCGTCTTGATGGTGCTGGTAATGGCCGCCCTATCGGTGTTGACATCCCCACAAGCCATCATCTTGGTGACCGTCGTGGGGTTCATTGCAACTCTGCTGGAAAGCCTTCTTGGGGCTTTGGCTCAAGACCGGTTCAACTGGCTGACCAATGAACTCGTCAATGGCCTGCAGACCGCCTGGGCTGCGGCAATCGCGATGTTATTGGCCATGGCACTTGGACTGACCGGATGATTGACGCGGGTCGTGACTGACGCAACTGGTTGAGCGATGCGCGAATGGATCGACGGAGCTCCTGCGAATCAAGGTTTTCACGCACAGCGAGTTCCTGGATGGACAGGCAGTCGACATAAATCGCAAGAAGCCATTCGCGCTCTCTCGGTTTCAAAACCTTGAGCGCCCCCTTCAACCAGGCCAGGGAGGGATCAACTGCAGCACCACCAGCTTCAGAAAAAACAAAACACTGGGGGCCTTGATCGTGGACGGCGAGGTTGCGCTCCTCTTGTGAGAACGAACTGGAGGCAGCAACATCAAGAGAAGTCATTTTGCTGATCTCGTGGGCAAAGCAGGCCTCCCGCCAACGCTGAAGACTGACATTCAGGAGATCGGCCAGAGCTTGTTCATCAAGAGGTTCAAGGCGCTGTTGCAGACGTTGCACCTGAAAGCGCTCACCCCGACTGTGCAGATCTTTCAATCGCCACGGAATTCTCAGAGCATGTTGACGATCACGACGGAAGTGCATGATCTGCCCATGGATCCGGGTGAGGGCATAGGTGCTGACACGACATCCTCGGGTTGAATCAAAGTTCGCAATCCCGTGAATTAATCCCAGGCAACCTTCCTGCACGAAATCGTCATGTTCTCCAGGGAATCGGGCCTCCTGACGGATCGCGGCGTGATGTGCCAGGCCAAGATTCTTGATCACCGCATCATTGCGATCAAGAATTGGCTTCGGCAATGACCGGCGCTGCTCTCGACGGCGCAGATTGTGAATGGATGGCATGAAGATCGGGGTCAGGACGACCTCTTCAAGATCGTTGCGATGTCCGATCGGCCCCTCCTTCGATGGGGTGAAGGGACTCACTCAAAAGGATGAATATTCAATGGTTAAGTCCGATGGACGCGGCGACAGCTTCGCTGCACTGAAGGCTGTGCCACAACCATTTGGCCCTCCAGCTCAACCGAATCATGACGAGGCCTTGGTATGCCTTGGATCACGGTCTCTTCGATGGCGTTCATGGCCAGCTTCAGTCGCTCTTTATACGGTTCAGAGACGTGGTTGATCAAAACATTTCATGTCGGAGCTGAAATGCCCTTTCAGTGGTCATACCGGTGCCGTAACGCCGGCCGGAGGCACCAGCAACGATCACTGGTGGCCCAATCAGATCAACCTGGGAATCCTGCATCAGCATCATCCAGCCGCCAATCCGTTAGGGGATGACTTCGATTACCCCGAGGCTTTCGCCAGCCTTGATTACGAGGGTCTCAAAGCCGACCTGCGGGCGCTGATGACGGACTCTCAAGACTGGTGGCCTGCTGACTGGGGCCATTACGGAGCTCTGTTCATCCGCATGGCATGGCACAGCGCCGGCACTTATCGCAGCGGAGACGGCCGCGGTGGGGCCGGTCATGGCAACCAGCGATTTGCGCCCCTGAACAGCTGGCCTGACAACACCAATCTCGACAAGGCGCGGCGTTTGCTCTGGCCGATCAAGCGCAAGTACGGCAATGCCATTTCCTGGGCGGATCTGATCATCCTCACGGGCAACGTGGCGCTGGAATCCATGGGATTCCGCACCTTTGGCTTTGCCGGAGGGCGGGTCGACATCTGGCAACCCGAGGAGGATGTGTTCTGGGGTCGCGAGACCGGATGGCTCGACCACGATCGGACCGACGCACAGGGAAACCTGGATCAGCCGTTGGCAGCTGTGGAGATGGGCCTGATCTACGTCAATCCAGAGGGTCCTTGCGGCGAACCCGATCCCATCGCCTCCGGCCGAGACGTGCGCGAAACATTTGCGCGCATGGGCATGACCGTGGAGGAAACCGTGGCCCTCGTGGCCGGTGGTCACACCTTCGGCAAATGTCATGGAGCAGCACCAGCGTCCAACCTCGAAGCAGAACCGGAAGGCGCACCCCTGCATGAGCAGGGACTGGGCTGGCACAACAGCTTCCAATCCGGCAAGG
>WTGE01000108.1 GCA_011525445.1 Synechococcus sp. CO36386bin_37 | reverse complement strand
TGGATCTGATGAGCAGTTGGGTGAGCCACCTGCCGGAAGACGTCAGTTACGACAAGGTGATCGGCCATGGCCTCAATGGAGAGGAGCTGAATGCCAACCCTCGATTGGATCAGCATTGGGTTCAGAACCTGAATCGGGACCAAATCCTTCCGGTGGACGATGCCTCGATCGATGTCACCCTCATCGTTGCCGGTTGGCAGTACCTGCAGCAGCCCGAGCCGATCGCCGCTGAGCTGTTGCGGATCACCCGGCCCCGGGGTCAGGTGATCGTGGCGTTTTCCAATCGAATGTTCTTCACCAAGGCTCCCCAGGTCTGGACCGATGGTGATGACGGCGATCACCTGCGGTATGTCGCGCAGGTGTTGATGGCCCAGGGATGGCCCCAGCCGGAGATTATTGCTGAAGACACCCGCGCCGAGGGTGTGATGGGCTTGTTCGGCGGAAAGGGGGATCCTTTTTTCGCCGTGGTGGTGCAGAAGTCCTTGGCTTGAGTAAATCCAGCGATTTATGGCTGTTTCTCGATCGTCTGGTCAGACTTTCGTCGAATCAATTTTTTTTTGATGGCTGGCGATCAAATCAGGACTCCTTCTGAAGTTTTTTCTAGAAAGATTTGGCGAGGCTTTACTTTACGAGCAAGAGGAACCAATGGCAATAATCCATGGTTTGATTCTCTCTTTTATGAAGCGCAATGGGGCGATCCCATGTCCATTGCTTTTGGCAATGATCGAGGTACATATTCATATTCTTTTTTAACAGAAAGGGATACTTCACGCCCTGAGTTGGCACGCAAGAATGATGCTTGGTCTGGTGTGCCTGGCGTCGGCTCGGGAGTTGCACCGTTTCCAGACGAATTAAAACGATCGTACAAGAAAGCTTTTCAAGTATGGGCTGATGTTTCGAATTTAAAGTTTGAAGAAAAAAGTGATCCTGATCGTGCCTCTGTCTGGATTGCCAATGCTTACTACAAAAACGCGGGTCAGCAGCCTAACGGAGGTGTGGCTTTAGGTTCCCATGAGTCAATGATTGACTATGAGGAGAAAAAACTGGCGACAAAGCCATTGATCAGTGATGTGAATTATTTTCATATCAAAAAGTTAATGGAAAGTGGAGATGATTTTCTTGCTGGGTCATCCACCTTCTCGACGGCTATCCATGAAATTGCTCATGGTTTTGGGCTTTCTCATCCCCATGACTCCGGGCTTGGACTTGCGGGATCAGGGGTGTTTCCAGGATTGGTACCCAATGATGCGTTCGCGATTCAAAGCGAGGGTTTGTACGGACTGACACAGTCTCCGTTCACCATCATGAGTTACAAGCGAGGCTACACGGATCGTTATATCACCTCTGCGACAGAATTTGAAGCGGATGTCACGGCAACTCCAATGGCGTTGGATGTGGCTGTCGCTCAATTGAAATATGGAACCAATCGCGAGACGCGGTCAGGAAATACGAAGTATGCATTAGACCCATCGACATGGACCACGATTTATGACACTGGTGGTGAAGATTGGGTGGATGCACATCGTTTTGGGAAAAATCTTCGAAATGATGCTGGCGTCAATCTTGGAGCGGTAATCAATCTACGGCCAGCGGAGATGAATGCGATTCGCCCTCACTCCGGAGTGCCGATGGAGTATCACAATTTCGAAGACGTTTCTCCCAAAGTTGAGATTGCTATCAACGCTTTAATCAGCATGGAGACATCGCAGATTGGCGCTCTTCTTGGCATGGGCATTCCCATGGCAGCAAAAACTGGGAAAATCCTTTCCAGTGACAGTATGCGTGAACCCTTCCTTGCTAAGTGGGCGTCTGAGCTTAAAGACCTTGGTAAGACCATTTCCGGATTTGACAAGAAGGGAATTAACTTTCTACAGATTGTTTCTGCTTTGAAGCAGTATGCATCCTTGTCCTCAGATAATTACTCCAGATATGTAAATGATCTTTTGCCATTTTTTGAGGAAGGTGAGTATGCTTTGAGGCCTGAGCAGGTTGATTATCTTACGAAGCTTCTTGAGATAACGCCTCGCTTTTCTGCCTCCATCCAGTCATTTTACTCGGATATTTATGGCTGTATCAGGCCTTCTTCAGCTTGTCAAGATGAACAGGTTCAGGAGTTGATTGGTTTCTATGATCATCAGCAAGAAATTCTTGAACGTTCTGCTAAAGGTGTTTCGGGGTACCCTTCACACTTTGCGGGAAAAAACAGTGGCTTTACCATTGCTGCTGGTGTGATCATTGAGAACGCGCTTGGCACACCTGGAGATGATGTTATTACAGGCAATGCCGAGAATAATTTCCTCAAAGGCGGTAGGGGTTCAGATATTATTGAAGGTTATTTCGGGGCAGACCGCTTGGCGGGTGGTCCTGGTTCTGACATCTTTGTCTACTCACACCTGGGGGATTCTCTTCCATCGCGGCGAAAAATGGACCTGATTACAGATTTCCAGGATGATGATGCGATCTCCCTGCGCGATCTTCGCCTTCGCATCGACGAAGAACAAACTCCTTACTCTAGATTTCTAGATCCAGATTTCACCTTCAAGTTCATTGAGTCGAGTAAATTTGATAGCAACGCTGGTGAGGTTCGCTTTTCAGATCAACAATTGCAAATTGATATCGATGGTGATGCCAAGTCTGATTTTTCGATTCGTCTAAACGGCGTCCGTGAAATTACTATAGATAATCTGATCCTATAAGAAATATTGATTGATCTATTAATCCATCTCTCACGTCAGTGAGGGATGGACATCGATGGGTTTTCCGTCATCGTTGCTGCAGCTGCGATGACAGTGTGGCCTTCACTCTCCCAGGCTTGCTCCCCTGGCGCTTCAGGATCGTGTTGATCGGACAGCAGGTTGTTCTGGAGGCTTCTGCAGATGGGCAACACTTGAGCAAGGTGCTTGAGCCCGGTGGGAGCCGTATTCGCTGTGGCTACGACCTGATCCAAGCTCCGCAGTGTGCGTTGATCAGGTGATCAGCACGATCTGGCTTTGCCCGAAACGTCCCGCCTGTTCCAGCCCGTTGTTATTTTCGGCGGCTTTCTGATCACGGAAGAGGCCTATCGCCCCCTCGCCGATTGGATTGAGCAGACCACCGATGCTCCAGTGCGCATCGTGCCTGCGTCCAAACTGGATTGGCTGGCCACCAGCTGGGGCTTCGGCTGGAGTCGTCTGCTCGATCGGGTCGATTCAGCTGTGCACGAGCTTTCAAACCAGTCGACCACTGGGCGCGTCACCTTGATTGGTCACAGTTCCGGTGGGGTGATGTTGCGGCCTTATCTGGCCGATCAGACTTTTCTGGGCCGCCGTTTCAACGGTGCAGCCCGATGCAATCGCCTGATCACGCTCGGCAGTCCCCATCAGGCCCTGCGTGCCACACCGCTGCGGGCTCGCGTGGATCGTGAGTTTCCCGGTTGCCCTGAAGCCGATCGGGTGGATTACGTGGCGGTTGCAGGGCGGTTGGATCCCCTGGGGAGCAATGCATCAAGCTTTTCAAGGCGCAGCGCCGCCCGCAGCTATCGCCAGATCCTTGGCGAGCCGGATCTGGAAGGTGATGGCCTAGTGCCGGTTCGATCAGCCCTGCTGCGGAATGCCCGTTGGATTGAGCTTGCTGATACGGCCCATGGCGGATTGTTCGGCCAAAGCTGGTATGGCTCCACCGATCGCATCAACAACTGGTGGTCGCAGCTGGGTGACTGAACCAGGCGATCAGGCATTGTGGCGTGCTTCGGCAATCAGGTTGTGCAGGAATCGAAAGGTTTTGGGGGTCAGGCCAGCTCGTCCAAACGCAAATCCAGCAAGAAGCGCAAGCCGGGAACCTCAAACCATCGCCGCGATCAATGCCCAATGGGGCGCGACCCCGGCCTCGAGGCGA
>WTGE01000300.1 GCA_011525445.1 Synechococcus sp. CO36386bin_37 | reverse complement strand
ATTGTGATCAGGGGTGCTCGGAACCACAATCAACGTTTCAGGCCTCGATCCAGGATCAGCTCCACCAACCCGTTGCACGATTGCGTCAAGAGGGCCATGCACACCTTGACTGAAACGGAGACCTTGTGCTGACCAGCCGGTCCAAGCGATGTTGAAACCGCTCAGCGCCAAGACCAGTCCCGGTAACCAAGCGGTGGGAGCAGGCCAGCGCAGGCTGACCCACAGTCCCCACTGCCAAAAGCCTCTTGCAAAGACCATCAAGAGAAGAGGCAGCAATGGCGCGATGTAGCGATCGTCCTTATTCGGACTGAGGTGCGTGAACACCCATCCCGCAATAAGCGTGAGCAGCAGCCAACGCCATGCAAGCCGCGCATCACCGTTGGTTGTCCGACGCTGCAACCACCACAGGATGACGCCACTCCCACCGACCAGGAGCAACGCCCAGCCGAGTTGATCGGGAAGAAGCCTGAAGTACCACAGCCAACCCTGGAGACTCCATACACCTGGATCACCCTCCAGCGCAGCCGATTCGATCACAGCTCTGTTCGTACCACTCAAAGTGGTAATCCAGTTGTGCCTCAACCAGGGCAACAGGACCAACACCACCAGGCCCAGACCAACAGCCAGCTGCCAACGACGGGAGGCGATGGAGGTTCCACGACCAGTGGAAACGCTCGCCACCACCAGCAACAGAGCCGGTATCAAAATCAAAAGGGCGCTCTGTTTGACCAGCACCGCAGCTGCCACTGAGAAAGCAGCCCATACAGTCTGGCTCCAGCGACCTCCGTGCTCGGGATGCCACCAACATCCCAAACGCCAGAGCGCTAGGACCACCATGGCCGCCAAGGGAAGCTCGAGCACGTAATCAGTTCTGAGCTCAAGAAACAGTGGGGCCATCGCAACCATTCCCACGGCAAGCAGAGCGAACACACGGGCCTCCCGCACTGTCTGGCGCAGATCCAGTGCCCAAGACGCAACCACTAACAACAGCACTCCGTTCCAAAGACTCAGGCTCCAGGCCGCTTGCCCCGGCGCATCACCGGCAATGGCCATCACGCTTCCATTCACAAGGGAAGCCAGTGGTGGGATTTTGGGGGAAAGATCCAACAAGGCGTTCCAACCTTGCCAGCTGCCGCCCTGTAACACTCCCAAGGCACGGCCATGATCCAGTGCACTGTTGAGATAATCAGCCTGATCCCAGGCAGGAAGGCCTCCATGATGCGACCACCAGAGTCGGTCGACGACCGTTGCAAGCAGCCAAATCAAGACAAGCCCAATCCGAAATTGCCAGCGCGCCATTAACGGATCTCCAAGCGGCGGCGCTCCTCCTGAAGACGTTTGCGCCGTTGTTTGGCTTCTCGCAACATCTCACGACCATCGTGCAGATAGCCATCCACATAGCCCATCGTGTATCGCTCCAGTTCGCCAATGGCGTCCTCCACTTCAGACAGGCAGTGATAAAGACTCAGACCAAATCCCCTAGCCGATGAGGGGGTCGGCAAGGATTGGAAAAGATCTTTCACCTTGTTCAGCTTGCTGCGACTCTGCTCCAGGTAATGACAGAACCCCTCCATCAACGTGTCGTCGTAGGGATCGGCCGACAGTTCACGCAACTGGGCCGGGAAAGGATTGATGACCTGACCCAACAAGCGATCAATCGGGCCGTAGACCTTTGCCAACCAAGTGGCCAGAGCATCATCTTCAGCAGCCGCATTTCCAGAGGCCCGACGGGCAGCCTGGCTCGCTTGCGCGTTTCTGACGCCGCGACGCCGGGCCTCTTCTCTCACATCAGCAGAGGAGGAATGGTGTTGGTCGTAGACACGTCTTTTCTCACGATCACCAAGGAGTTCCCAAGCCGCATTGAGAGCAAGAATTCGCTCTGAATCTCCACCTGCATCAGGATGGTGAAGCTTCACCAATTGGCGATAAGCGGCCTTGATTTCGGAGGTCGTGGCGTCACGGCTCACACCTAGAACGAGATAGGGATCGCCACCATTGGTCTCATATCGGGAGGTGTTGCTCAAAGTGGACCATCCCGCCGTGCCGGCAGAACCTCCGAAACACCGAACATTGGCATTGAGATATTGCGCTCAACAACGCTGGCAAAAATCACAACGAACCGTTTCCCATCCATCTCAGCCTTCTGGCCAACGCGAAACGCTACAGCCCCAACAGCCCATGAGACATCTCACAAAGCCGATCCTCCTCCGCATCAGAACGCCGAACCATCGAACCTGCACTCTGACCGTTGACCCAAGCCCTGGGATTGAAGCTTTCCTGCACTGCCCTCAACTCAGCTAGACAACCACTGCTCTTGAAAAGCTGATTGATCGTGACAAGTGGCGCATCCCTGCAAAGCTGGCATGTCAGAAACCATCAAATGCCCTCCTCTCATCAGATGACGCGCGAAGAACGCGTTGGATGAGGTCCAGAAGCCGAGCCTGAGGACTCATCAAAAAACCCCCTGGTTGCTTCCGCAACGCAAGGGGCTTGGTGTGAGTCAAAAAGATCCCCAAGAAGGGGATCCAATTGCCGAGATCAGAACTTGAAGGTGGTTTTCACAAGGCCACCGAAGTTGTTGAAGGTGTTGCTGCCACCTTTGTTGTCACGGTCGCCACCGAAGGCACGACCCTTACCGTTGGTGAGATCACCATAAGGACGGCTGAGGTAGTAGATCGCAGGAGTCACAGAAATGTTGTCGGTGACTTGGAACTGGTACCACCACTCCCAGGCGTAGTTGCCGTCTGCCACGAAGTCAGAACGATCATCGAAATCGTTGCGGTACTTCACGTCAGTGACGAAGGTAGGCTGACCAACGGCCATGCCGAGGGTATTGCCCTTCAGGAAGGCGTCAGCCCACTGCAGACCCACATACCAAGACTGAGTGGTTGCGGAACGGAAGACGAAAGAGTCGTCACCATTGGTGAGGCTGTTATAGCCCCAGCCAGCACTGATACTTGGGAACCAACCTGCTTCCTCAGGAGACCACCAAGCACTCAAACCAACGGAAGAGTTGTTGCCGTTGCTTGTAAAAGAGGTGGCGAGAGGGGTGCCGTTACCACCGTAGAGGGTGCCGGCGTTCTTGGAGGTGTAGTTGTAAGCAGCAGCGATACCCCAGTTCTCAGGGGCGTAAGCGATCTGAACAGTACCGTTGGAACCAGCGCAATCAGTGGCGATGCCACCGGCATTCTCACAGTCGTTGAAAGTACCGGAAGCAGTCGACAGGGCACCGTTGGTGCTCAAGTAGTTGGCACTGATACTGAAGTCATCAGACTCCCACCACAAACCAGCACCTTGACCTAAACCGAGGTTGTAGGTAGCAGGTGCACCGGCATAGGTGAAGAAGTCCAGGACGGTGTCTGCTGGATAAGCACTAGGCCATACAGCCAGCATGTCGTCCTGACGGACCAGACCACCAACGGTTGCAGTGAAGTTGCTGCCGATGGGGAACTGGTACCACAAGCGGTTAACAGCAACACTGTTAGCGCCGGAAGGCTCTTCAAAAGCTGTTTCCAGACCCGTCAGACCCACGTACTTACCACCGCCGAATGCGGACTGACCGAAGTTGCCTGCACGCAGCATGGTGCGCAGCAAATCCTTACCGGTGAAGCTGGTGTCGAGGAACAGACGCAGGTCGTAGTTGAAGGAGGTAGCACCTGCGTTACCAGCAGCGGCATCAGCACGCTTCTTGTTGCGGAAACCAGGGTTTGCACCCTCGAGACCACGCTGCTGCCATGCGTTGGTGTCGAAGATGGCATCGAGACGACCCTGCTTGGCGTCGCCACCGAAGCTGTTAGCACCAATGACGAAAGTGGCCTGACCCTTCAGCTTGGTGGTGGTGGAGAACTGAGTGGCTTCCAGTTCGCCAACGCGGG
>WTGE01000309.1 GCA_011525445.1 Synechococcus sp. CO36386bin_37 | reverse complement strand
AGCTGGCGTTGGAGGAGATGGCGTTCACAGCGTCAAGGCGCTTGTTGCCATCAGCGATGAAGGACTTCAGAGAGGCAAGCTCGCCTCCGCCAATGAAGGCGCCGCTGGAGTCGGCCGAGACGGCCTTCCTGGAGAATGCGTCGAGCATGGTTGAGCGATTACGTGTTTGGGAGGGGATGCAATCCGCATCACGAACGACCTTAACCCTGCTTTCTGAGCTCAACGCCTCGAGTAGATCGTCAGGACACACAAGTTGACAAACTCAAAATCTGAAGCAAATCAGTAGGAGCTTTTTGCTCTCGCTGAGAGTAAGTATTTGCTCCTGCTTATTTCAACTTTTTAAGCACCTGCATGCAGGTCCATTTCAGTGGTAACCACTGCGCCTCTGTCGAGAGTTGCTCCAGCAGCTCGGCTTGATCGTCCAGGCCCATTGCCAGGCAGCCCCAGGCAGCGGCAATCCTGGATTTGGTGTACTGAGGAATGGTTTCAGCCAGTGCCAGCCGCACCAGTTCGCTTCTGGTTTCAATCCTTTGAAGGCTGACCACGGCAGTGAGGTAGTAGTGCGTGACGTAATCACTCCATAACTTGTCTTTGATTCGGTCAATCAGGACGAGTTTCTCCTCTTCTTCCATCGACATCAGGCTTGCAGCGCCACCGTATTGACGTGCTTCATCCCTGTGTTGAAGATTATTTTCGATCTCGTCGGCATTCACATCACAAACCCATTCCCTTCTCAGCTTTAAATTTTGTGGATTGTCCTGGAGTAATTGAGTGATCAATGCTTCGTACTCGTCAGGGACAACACAGGTTTTCCCTGGGTCAACCAGTTGAAAGGCACTTCTGGCTCGTAGGGACATTGAGACCGGCGCCGTCACTAGTGACTCGAGTCGACTGACGTCCCCTGCATCGCCAAGATCAATGACTGCAGAACGGCGTCGACCCGCGATTGGGTCCACCAGTTGAGGGACCAAAGGATCTAAGGCTGCTGTTCTGCCATGAACCTTTGAGCCATAGGCCCTGGCTGCTCCCGACACCAGTGGATTTGGGTCTTCGTCGAAGGGCTTGATGGCATGGTCTGCGCCTTCAAGCCCAAGCCGGGTATGAGCTTGGATCACGGCCCGCTTTTGGATGTCCTCTCCTGTCAGGGCCTGAAGTAGCTGATTTTGCTGCTCGGTATCCAGCTCGGAGCTGATTTTTGTGATCGAATCCACTGCGTTGATCACAGCTGATTCGTCGCTGCAGCTCAATGCTGCAAACAGAACAGGCAGTGCTTTGGGGTGACGCCGCCGTCCCAAGGCGTCGAGGGCTTTTCTTCTCGTAATCCGATCAAACAGATTGTCAGGACTGAGTTGCGCGGCTTCGATCAGTGTGTTCAGGGACTCTTCGCTGTCACTGGCACCAAGCCGTGTCGCAGCCATGTACTTATCAACTGGTCGCTCCAGCGAGTCCGGGTCAGCCAGAATGACGCTGATAGCACGTTCCTCGGTAAGGCCTTCTACAAGATTGTCAAAACGTTCAGGCATTGATGAGCCTTTTGATTAATAGTTCCAATTGGCGATTGACTCGCCAGAGGTCAAAATCTTGTGTCGACTCGGGCTGAGATTTGCGCCAAGAGCCGTTGGCTGACCTTATAGCCAGATATTATCATGCCATTGCTATGCCAATGGGTCTTGGCTGCCGCAGCCAGTACTCTGGATCCTGGTTTCTATATGCCTTTGATTGTTTCTGTATTAATCATTTGAGCTTTACATGTTATTTGGGGGGTATTAGTCCTGGTATCCTCTCCTGCTGAGGTCAAAGTTAGGTCAATCAATGCCTGTATCCCCAGAGCAGGAAGAAGCGTTACCCCGATTTGTCAAAGCTATTGAGGCCAGCGCTGACAATCAAGCTCAGCTCAATGCGCTGAACACGATCGATGATCTGAAAGCCCTGGTCCAACGTATTGAGCCAGCGCTCACAGGATCTGCCTTGATTCCCTACGAGCAAGCTACGAGCCCTCCGAAGATCACGATTGACTCAGGCGTGTTAGCTGCCGATATCCCTTGGCGTCTTCTGCGTTGCCCCGGAGGACCCTTGGTTCTTCAGATGATTTGCAAGAACGTCAACTTTGCTCTTTGGATTGAGGCCTGCTGAGGATGAACACTCCTCATTTAGAGGGCTTTCTAAAAGCGGTTGTCTATGACCATGCCATCGCAACGGGCCTGAAGCGCTGTACGACTCACGCGGAGATCGTGGCTTATGCCAACTCTCAAGGCTTTGCTGTTGATTTGGATGAATGGCAGGCTCATGTTGATGCTGATTGGTCAACGCTCGATCCTGCTGTGCAAAGCAAGATTCGTGAATGCGAGCCTTCTCATTGGTCCTGGGCTTTTCGTCAAACACCCACTTGGAGAGCGATGTTGATGGAATGATTGCCTCTGGCAGTCGCGATCAGGATTTTTTGCTTAGGATGGCTTGATGCTTCTGATCTAACAGCAGCCCATGACGCTTTCCGCTTCTGATGCCGAAAAAGATTCGATTTTGGAATCTTTCATTGCTTTTGCTCGTGGTAATCAAGAGGTAAAAGATGAGATCAAGGCTGCTCTTAACCAGGATCAGGTTATTGATATTGCGGCATCACGTGGCTACGTCTTTGACTCACTGACGATCTTGAGGCGTTGGAGCAAACACACTGACTTTTCCAAGGATACTTGGATGGGCTGGTTTAGCGATTAGCTATTGATTTCAGAATAGCGGGTTGACTTGCTCCCTCTTTTTGCCCAGTAAGTAACAAGATTTTCACCGCCAGGTCTTGGCACACTGGCCGTCGCGCGAAGAATTTTGAATGATCTTTTTGGTCCCATTGGCCAATTGCCAACAGCTTTGATGCTTCTAAGCCGGCCCCCAAGCGCTTCAAGACAGATCTCGAACTTTTCTAATTGAGTCTGGTCAACCGTCTCAAAAATAAAGTCACTTCCTTCGCAGATCAGATGTTGGGACCTGATCCAGGATTTCATCTGCTTTTCATGGTCATCGGCTGTCATCCGTTATGTAGTTTTGAAAGCCATTCATTTTCAATGGTTTCGTTGAGCCACTCAACGCGTTTGAATCTCAGTTTTCCATGTTCTGAACCCCAGCATTGTGCATCTGTCTCGGGATCAAACCCTCGATCTCGGCTGATCCAGCGCTTTTCATCCACCTCAACTTCGCTAACTAGATAAGTTATCTTTCCGTCTCTGGGCACGAGGCATTTCTTGCCCGGCTCTACTGATCCAAAGTAATGGCCTGGCTTTTCTAGCTTGAAATGCATGTCACAGCCGCACCGAGCTTCGAGATCATCCTGTTTTAAAGATTTTAGTAGATCTTGCTCGCGTCCAGCTCCAGCCAGTCGTCTGAAATTGTTGCAGCCATAATTTTCCACGAGAAAAAAGTCTTCGCGAAGTGTTAGACGGTGTATCCCTTGCCGGTATGGATCCCAGGGTGCATAGTCATAACATTGTTCGGAGTAAAAGCCAGGTCCTTCAAAGACACACCATGGGAGGGGACGAAAAAAAATATTGATCCTGGCAAATTCTTTGGGGTTTGCCTGTGACTGTTCCAGATTGTCGTAGATGCCTCCAAGCGTTTTAGCGAAGAGGATTAGGTCTGTAGTTTTTAGCATTATTAAACCTGGTGGATTATGGCTTGCTGATTTTTCTGACTTCCGAGGCAAAGGATGTTTGCAGTATTCCGCTTCCTTCTGATGTTTTTAAAACTGATGATCTGCAGCGGACGTTATCTGAAGCAAACCAAATTCTCTCTTCAGCAATGGATTGTCCGTAGATCGTTCTTAAAACTAGAGTCCCGTCTGAGCTAAATGAATAATCAGTGATGGCTTGCTCGGCTTCGGCATAGCCAA
>WTGE01000441.1 GCA_011525445.1 Synechococcus sp. CO36386bin_37 | reverse complement strand
GTCCTGGCCCTTGGGGCAAGCGTATCCACATTGGCCCAGGCCGCATCGGTCTTGGCGATGGGCTTTCTCGGTGACCGTCTGGGTCGACGGCGGGTGCTGGCGGCCTCCCTGCTGCTGGCTCTCTTCGGCAATCTGCTTTCGATGCTGTCCAGCGAAGCCGGCCTATTCCTGCTTGGTCGTGCTCTCACGGGCATTGCCTTGGGCTCAGTGCTCACCAGCACATTTGCCAGTGTGCGCTTTGTCACTCCCGACGCTGGCTTGAATGCTGCGCTAGGGATCTGGAACCTGCTGATCGTGGTGGGCTTCATCAGTGGCTCCCTGATCGGAGGTGGAATGGCCACGATCAGTTGGAGGCTGGCCTTTCTGCTGGTGCCGATCATCTGCAGCGTGAGCCTGCTGCTCATGCCCGCTCTGCTGCCTCCGATTCACGGCAACCGCTTGCTCAAGCCCGACCTACCCGGCCTGACCAGCATCGCGATCGCCATGGTGCTTTTTTTGTATGGCGTTAACCATGCAGCCCTTGGATTGCGCAGCACCAGCTTCTGGCTGCCTGCCCTCGGGGGACTACTCCTGTTCGCCCTGCATATCGGTATTGAACTCCGCAGCCGCAGACCCGTTTTTCCGCCCCGGCTTTATTTGCGCGGTTTCTTTGCAGCAGCCGTGATCAATGGGATCGGCTGGAATGTGGCTCAAGCCGTGGTACAGCTGCAAACCAGCAATTTCTGGCAACTGGTCCAGGGCTTCAGCACCCACGCCGTGGCTTTGGGGCAGCTGCCATTTCTTATTTCTTTTGGCTTAGCTGGCATTTATGCCGGCCGATGGATGAGACCAGGTCGACGCACCTTGGTTTTGATGACTGTTGGCAGCCTGGCCCTTGTGCTGGGCTTGGCCCTCTTTGCGATCGTGCGGGTGCAAACGCCCTACTGGCAGTTACTGCCCGCCTTGGTTCTGGCGGGATCCGGCCTTGCCTTTGTGGCGGTGCCGCAATCAGCTCTGTTTGTTCAGGAAGCACCGGAAAACTGCTTCGGATCGGTCCTGGCATTTCGCACGACCAGCGGGCAACTGGGATTCGCATTGGGCCTAGCAACCAGTGGAACGATGATCCGTGGATTTGGCTTCAACGATCTCCAGCGCCGCATGCAGGCTGCAGGCCTTGACCTGGAGCACCTGCCCCATCTCGATGAGCAGGTACGCCTGTTTGTTCGCAACAGTCCGATTTCCCTGGAGGGACCCGCCCTCAAGCCAATGCTCCAGCAGCTGCGCGAGGCCTACACCGATGGGCTGGCGACAACAATGCTCGTAGTAGCTGGAATGACAGCACTGCTCCTAGCCATCAGCCTGCTGCTGTTGATCATCGGCCGGAGACAACAGTTGTTGGTTCAAGAGGGATCTTGAGCAATCCCATCCTCCGCGTCCATCAAGGCATCGAGGGTGATCGCTGTTCGGATCAAAGCCTGATAGCGCTGCAGCACTCTGCGATTGCGCTCCAACAAGCGCGCAGCCTCCAGGGATGCATCGCGACTGCCTCCTGACACCAAGCCAGAGGGGTTATCCCCGCCCAGGAGTTCCAGGTCCCCCTGTTGGGATACGAGTGCCAACAGAATGTCGTGCAAGCGTTCACGACGGTTTTTGAACCCATTGGTGCACATTTAGTTCGCACCTCAGTAACTCTGGCCATCTTGAAGGGATGGAGGTCATCGCATCTCCGCGTTATCACCACCCCAATGCCTGTTTCCACTCGAAGCAAGGTGCTGACGTCTCTGCTGGCCCTTTGCAACGGCCTCTGCAGCGGCCTTGGAACTCCAGCCGTCATGGCAGAGGAGCTTTACGTCATCAACACCACCTGCAGCACACCAACCGCTTCGCGCTTTTCCTGCCAAGTGCAGGCTGTCAACGTTGATCAATCAACGGAATACCGCCATCGATTTGGCTCACGCACTCTGAGCTATCGCGTGATTGATGATCCCTATGTCCGCATCGAAGGACAGGACAGTCCGAGCGCCCCTTGGACATCCGTCAAAAATGCGACGATCAATTTCAAAACCGAACAACTTTGCTTTAACAGACAAGCGTTTTGCGTCAACAATCCCAGATTCCTGGCTGACGTTCTGATACAGGGCGGGGACGCCATACAAGGACGAACTCGAATCGGCATGGTGTTTTCCGATAACGGTCGGGTGGATGTGGCCTGCTTTGACGAAGGCTGCGACCGACTCATGGAGGCCATTCAGAAATGAGACTTCAAATTCCACAATCCGGGGTGGCCGGAGCAATTGGACTGATGCTGTTCCTGCAACCCGCAGCAGCCCTTTCGGTACATCAGACCCTGGAAGTTTCTGCACTGGACGCTCCTTTGCCCGCAGTCACTGAGGAGCAACTGATCAGCCAACGGGGCGGTCGAGGAGGAGGTTCAAGAGGAGGCGGTTCAAGAGGAGGAGGTTCAAGAGGAGGCGGTTCACGCAGTGGCAATCGCAACGGCAGTCGCTCCAGCAGTCGCTCCAGCAGTGGTCGCACAGGGTTCAGTTCCTACAGCGGCAGCCGCCAAGGCTCCCGGCAGACCACCCGCAGCAATCGCCAAAGTTCACGGACGGGCACTCGTGATACGCGTCAAACCAGCCGCGTTGATAACCGTGGCACGCGTCAAAGCACACGCAACAGCAATATTGATTCCCGTCAGCAGGGACGCACCAATCGCACCGATCAACGCCAGAGCGGCCGCAATGATCGCGTGAACACCCGATCCAACACGCGTCGCGATGCCATCAACAACTGGGATCGGTATGGCAGCGGTTGGTACAGCGGATCGAGCTGGTCGAGCAATCGCCCCTGGAACAACGGTTGGTACGGCGGCTCCTATTACAACAATTGGGGTTGGTATCCCGGGCAAGCGGCTGCATGGGGAATTGCTGGTATGGCCACATTTGGCACCATCAACAGCCTGGTGAATTCAGCGCAAAACAACCAGGTGAGTTACATCGAAGTTCCAAGCTCTGAGTATTCCCTGTATTACCCCAGCGTGACAGCGACGGGAGATGTGGTGAGCTTTGAAGCTGACAACGGCTATGAAACCCTGCGCTACAGCGCAAACTGCCGCAATGGGACCCTGAATGGAGGCAATCCGCTCAATGCCAATGAGGCCCAACTGCTGAATGCCGCTTGTCAGGTGGCCTTCGGACGCTGAGACACAGATCACGATTGGCTGAGCAACATCTGCAGGTGCTGCTCAGCCTTCTCTTCCAAAACGACAGGCTCAGCTCGATAACGCTTGGCTTCGTCAACACGTACCGCTATGGAATCGCGCGCGAGGCTCCAACCGCGAAGCCCCAACACTGCGTAGATCCGCTGCAGGACCTCGAAGGGCGTCTGCACCAGATCGTCATACTCCACCTCAATCAACTGACCAGCCGGAATCAGGTGTCTGGATTGCTCAAACGCTTTTCGGAGTTGGTCATGAGCCCAAACAGTCTCTTCAACTTGCCTGATGACGGAGGGTGGCCGTTGCAGGCCCATGAGGCTCGCGAGACGCTGTTTGACGATCACCAGAGAACGAATCGAATCAATAGGCCTCCGGTGTAGGTAAATAAAACGAGCGCGGGGAAAGAGACGCAGCAGTAATCCCACTCGAGCGGTATGGGCAGAATTTTTAATCACAAGATGATGTTTACCAGCTCCGTCTTGCAGCCAGGTGAGCTTGGTGAAGTGCAGCAGCTGTTGTTCAAATTGAGGCGAACAGTCGAGCACGCAGTGGCGGAAATGCCTTAAGTACTGCAACGGAAGCGCCACTCCAGCCATGTTGGTTTCCATGGTGAGACGGGCAAGACCCACTTCATCTTCCTGAGGATCATCCGGGCCCCAGGGCACAGCATCTATCGGACGCTGGCGGGTCATCAC
>WTGE01000052.1 GCA_011525445.1 Synechococcus sp. CO36386bin_37 | reverse complement strand
CCCCATCAGGCAGGTTGAGAATTGGTTTGTCGTCGTCAGATCTAGGCCTTGTGTTTGTTGGCTGGGTCGCCGGCAGGCGTACAGGGCTTGGCTGAAGTGGAGTTTCGATCAGTTGCGCAAGCAGGATTGGCAGCATGATCAGAACCGCAGCTTCACATTGATTTTCAGCCGATTGTCGCTAGTTGAAGGTTCTTTTGTTCTCTTCTGCGGCCAATCGCGAAACCGCACTAATAAGAAATGTTGAGTGTTTGCTCTTTTTCTTTCCGGTTCGAGTGCGCGGTGCTCTTCGCTAGATTTTATTTTTCGCGTAAAATAAGAACTTAGGTTGTCGAAGCCGGTGAGAACAATTCTCAGTGCTTTAGAGCCGTCTGCGCGTCTTGCTTGGACGCGCTTGGTTCCCCCGTTGCTGCTGACAGGCTTGAGTTGTTTCGGCGGTGTCACTCATGCAGGTGAAATCCGCGCCGCGAGGGGTGCTGCCAGTCTTGGCTCTCGGGTGAATGGTGGGGCTGCCTGCCTGCAGGGGCACTGCGTGATTAGTGGTGGCACACGCTCCGGCAAAAATCTGTTTCATCGCTTTTCCCATTTCGACACCCGCGGTTCAATCACCGATGTCTCCCTTAAGAACGGATCGGCCAGCGCTGTGGTGCTTGGGGTGACCAACCCCCTGGGGATGTTTCTGAACAAGACCCTGAGCCTTCAGAATCCTGCCAACCTGTTCGTGCTTTCGCCTGGTGGTGTGCAACTCGGCGGCGGAGCTGGCTTCATCAATGCTCCCCAGATTCAGCTGTCTACTGCCACTGGTCTGAAGGTGGGAGACAGTTGGTTTGATGTAGCCAACACAACCGCGTCTGTCGCGGCCGGCCTGAGCGGAGGCATATCCGCGTCATCATTGGATCTCTCAACGGATCCTGGATCCCTATCCCAGCTCAATCGGGATGGCAACGGCGACATCGTGCTTCAGGGCGGGCTTCTCACCATTGATCAGGATCTGTTTCTTGACAGTCAGGGCGGTGATGTTGTTCTCGATCAGATGGCCGTTCGATCTGATGGCGGCACCGTTCGCGCGCAGGGCCACGACATTTTCCTGACGGATGCGCAGATCGACGTGTCGAGCAGTTCCGCTACCGGCGGCTCGGTGTTGTTGGAAAGTGCCGAGGAAACACGTGTGTCTGGAGCCTCAGCCATTGAGGCCATCGGCGCAACAGGAGGAGCCATTGATCTGCTCGGTGGGTCTGTTGTGGTGGACGGCTCAAGTCAAATTCGGGCGGATGGCACCATCCAAGCTGGCGAGATTCGCATCGGTGGGGATGCCAAAGGTGCGAATCCAGGCATCAGAACCGCGTTTACCACGTCTCTTGGCGAGGACGTGGTGATTTCTGCCAATGGCCTTGATCAGGGAAATGGCGGAAAGATCATTGTCTGGAGTGACGACAACACGGCGATATTGGCCCGGCTTGAAGCGCAAGCTGGTGCCAATGGTGGGGATGGAGGCTTCATTGAAACCTCCAGTGCCGGGGTGATCAGTTTTGGCGATGTAGTTCCAAGCACCTATGCAGCTCTTGGAGAGAGTGGTACTTGGTTGATCGATCCGGAGTTGTTGACAGTCTGCGCGACTTCGGGTTGCGGCGTTGACAATGATATACAAGAATATGTCACAAACAAGCAGATTCAAGATGGCTTCGTTGAAAATAATATTGTTGTTTTGGATGCGACAACGCGAGTTGATATTAATGCTCCTATTTCTTTGAAGTTTGCTGATGATTCAACTAAAACTCTCGTAATCAAGACTTCTAGTGATGTGCCCTACCAAGTGGGGGATGAAACTTTTGATCCAGGTATTTTTGTTAATAATTCAATTGAGAGAGATCCGTTTGGGTCGGGATTGTTGACTGTTCAAATTGATTCTGCTGCCGCTCTCGTGGTTGATGGCTCTATTAATGCAGAGAATATTTCCCTGTCTGGATCAAGTGTTGATATTGGCTCTGTTGAGGCGAATTTAGGTATTGCTCTTAGTGGGGTGTCTCAGAAGATAGCCCCTGCTTCCAGTGTGCAAATAACTGCAACCCAAGGCGACATTGTCTTTTACGATAAGTCGTTTAGTATTTGGGCTAATGATATCGAGTTAAAGGGTTCTCGCATTAGAAACTCTGTTTTTAATGACAGTAGTCTTTGGCAGCAGCTAGGTGAAATTGAGGCGGTTAATTCAATTTCGTTCGATTCTTTGGTGGGCGTTGATATGCGGCGTATTTTTGTGCAGACCCCTAATGTTTCTTTTTCTGGGGGTGGCGATGTTGATGTCAGGTTTAATGTGCAGGGTTATGATTCGTTGGATCCATTTAATTCCACTTTAATTACCAATCAATCTCTTGATATATCTGGAATTGATGCTTCACAGGGTCGGGTTGTAATTATTAATGGAGGCCCGGTCTGCTTGGGATGCGGTTCTGATTCTGTCCCCCAAGATAGTCCAAACTTTAAGTTTGGAATTGGTGAAATTGAATCAATTACGCAATCAAATTCTGGCGAGCCGAATGAGATTTACATTGGTCCTAACGCTTATTTAAGGGCTGATGCACCGGCCTGTAGCTTCGGTAAATGTCAATTTGATTATACGCTTACTGCGACAAATATTGTTAACGAAGGAAGATTGGAAGTCGGCCAGAATTCTAATTTTTTGATCAGCTTGAGGGAGTTTGATGCTGTTACTCAGCCGCGCTTTGCTGCATTGGCTGGAAGCGAGATTGTCCTGGAAGGGGAATTTCAAGTTGACCCCTTCTATGGAGGAATAGATTCTTCAAATGTGGCAGAATTATGGCTTAACTTTCAAGGCGATGCAAATTCAATTGCCCCTATTTATGTTTTTGAATCTGGCTCAACGCTCAGTGGTGAAGGAATTGTTCGGATGATTAATTCTCAAGGTATTATTGGTCAAACTATATTTGAAAGCAATAGTGTTATTGCGCCTGGAACTGCCTCAGAGGTTGGTGCGATCCAGTTTTCCGGTTTTGGTAATGGAGTCTGTAGTGGTGATTGTATTTCCAGGGCGGACTTCCTGGAAGGGTTATTGCTTGAGACAGGAGCAATCATTGATATTGATGTAAGCGGTGATCCTGAGTTGTTTGATTCTACTTACACTTTTGCTTCGGATTTTCTGCAGTTTAATGGCTCTGTTCCATGGTTTTATCAGGCCTTTGAAATTAGCCCTGGCGATTATTCTGTAAAGGGCCCAACGTTGAGATTTAGCCTTCTTGATGTTGACCCTAGTGTCCCTACTGAACAGGCATTTGTCAGTGCAATTCGGGGTACTCTTAGTGTGAATCAGGGGTATGGCTCTGATCCGAATGATCCGAATAATTACTTGGGAGTCAACTTGGCTTTGGAGAAGTTCCCTGGAATGACGGGCGATCTCGGGTTTGGTTCTTTGGGGGTCATTTATACAGGTCCTTATACGTTGATTCCGTCATCGGGAGGTGGATCAGGATCAGGAGGTGGATCAGGATCAGGAGGTGGTGGTAATAGTTCCCCTGCTGGTTCTACGGAATCGTCTTCAAGTCCTGATCCAATTAATGTTCTCAAGCCTCCGCAGATTATCCTTGCTGATTCAGACTCACCATCTGGATTTTCTGCTCAGCAAGATATCACTCCTGTGCTGGTCAATGATTCAAATGTTGATTACGACATCACGGTCGGATTATCTGATTCACCACGCCTTGAAGATGATTTGTCTGATGAGCCGATCCTTGCAACTGAACTGGATGAGGATTTGACGGAGAGGGCAGAGCAGGAAGGCGAGACGATTTTATCGTCGGAGCTGGATGAGGATCTGACGCAGTCAGACGACGATGAAGCGATTCTCACGCAGCAAGACAATGCAGAGTCAGTTCTTCGCAGCGATC
>WTGE01000082.1 GCA_011525445.1 Synechococcus sp. CO36386bin_37 | reverse complement strand
GCTTGATCCGCTGTAGTTGTTCAAGATGCTTTGGGTCTAGGCCATGACTTGAATGTAGCTTTTGACTTTCAAGAAAATAATATTCAAGTTCCTCTTGCACCTGATGAAGCTGAAGCAGGGTGAGCTCAGCCTCTTCTTGTGCTTTCTTCAATTCGTCGTCTCGAGCTTGGAGTTGCTGATGTACATCTCTTAGCTCACCTAATTCACTTTTTAGGGTTTGGTTCTGAATGACGACCTCCTTCAATTCCTCTTGCATCTGATGAAGCTGAAGCAAGGAGCGCTCAGATGCTTTTTTTAACTCGTTGTCTCGGGCTTGGAGTTGCTGGTGCGCTTCTCTTAGCTCGTCGTC
Organism: Synechococcus sp. CO36386bin_37; assembly: GCA_011525445.1. Next base: position 3,580 of record WTGE01000082.1, on the reverse strand, counting down.
TCGAGTTTCGAGTTGCTGGTGCGCTTCTCTTAAGTCGTTGGCTCGTGCTTCGAGTTGCTGTTGTGCTTCTCTTCGCTCCCTCAATTCGCTAGTTAGGGTTTGGTTCTGCAAGAAGACCTCTTCCAATTCTTCCTGAACCTGATGAAGTTGAAGCAAGGAGAGCTCAGCTTCTTCTCGTGCCTCCCTTAACTCGCTTGTTCCCCCTTTTAGCTGCCGCTGCGGCTCATTCTGTTCGCTCTGTTGTTCGGACAGAGATTCATTATTGTGATCGGAGCATTCTGAGACTTCCCGTCGCCGGTTAAGCCAGCCGCCTACAACCAATGAGGCGATAAAGACCCCGGCTCCTATTGCCCATTGCCAAGCACTTAGTTCGACCATCGAGGTGTGTAACCAATCTTTGATCATTTGAAATCTCTATAGCCTACATTTAAATGCTGGCTGAGTGTTTCACACGGCGACACATCGATTAAGTTATGTCCACATTGTTATGTCGATACTGGGACGATTCTGAATGAAGGATACTTGAATATCCCTTGTTGGCGCTGGTATGAACACTTGCTAACGAAACTCATTGACTTGACGTGAATTCATGCTTGTAAAGTGGTTGAAGTGATGTTGGAGTCATTTTGATCTGGCTTTAACGGCATTCACATCTTTTACAGTGTTCCCTTATCCACTATAATCCTTATGAGAACCTAAATTGTTTCCAATTCCTTGTTGAGAGTGATTGCCCTCAATGGAGCGGCTCAAGAAACTGATGAGATGAGTAGGAGATTATTCCGAAATGCATGTTGCGGATAAAAACTTTGTGCTTGATTTAAGTCAACAGCCTTGGCCGAAGCTTTATCAGGCAGCAGAATTTGCATTTCAAGAAGAACGTTGGCTTGCAGCAGATCGTTTGTTGGTTGAGGTCTTAAAGCAAGAACCCACTCACGCTTCCGCATTTCATCTCCTTGGCAAGGTTTATTCCAAGCAGGCTCGCTTGTCTGCGGCCTTAAAAGCTCAGCAACGCAGTTGCAAGCTTGACGCCAGTTTGGGCTGGAACTGGTTTGCTGCAGGTGAGCTCTTGATGGAGCTCAATCGTTACGACGAAGCACTCCTGAACTTTGAGCAGGCAATCGCAACGTTACCTTCAGAAGTTTGGATCCGCGAGCAGATCAAGGCTGCGAAAATTGCGAGGTTTTTTGCTTGTACTTCAGGGGAAGAATTGAAGGAGGGGATTGGTCCTAAGACGTATGGCTACTGGATTCAGCACCATGAATCGCCCTTACCATCTGCATCGGTGTCTCCGTTGGATGATTACTGGTGCTTGGACCCTCAAAATTTAGAGTTGAAGCGCATATATCCGCAATGTAGTAACGATCAGCTGAAGTCGTTGAAGGCACCACTTGGCGACTCTCCTTGGCCCACTGATGGCTGGTTGGTACTTCTTGGTGATGGGGCACAACTTAGATCAGGAGCGTTGCAGGAGATTGAAAGTTGGCTGATCAGAAACCAAGATCCTCAATGTTCAACCCAGATATGTCACCCATTGTGGCCGTCTATCAAGGAACGTTTTCAACTTCCTGATTTAGTTTATTCAGACGAGGATTGTCTTGATATCGAGGGGCAACGTTGCTCGCCTTGGTTTAAGTCGGGTTGGGTGGAGGAGAGTTTCTGGAGTAGTCCTTGGCTCATGAATTTGAGTGTATGGCGGATGAGCTGGTTGCGTGATCGCCAGCTTCCTGTCCCTCCAACTGATTTAACAGGCCGTTGGGCATGGCTCTTGCGGGCCTTGGAACTCCAACCTCGGATTTCTCATCTGCCTAAGGTTCTGGTGCACGGTCAAACCTTGCAGCTCGATCCCAAGCCTTTGCAGAAGTTTCTGGAACGTCAGGGGGAAGCCATTCGAGAGGTACGGACTCACCCATCGTTGCAGGGGTGTTTCTCGTTGCAATGGAAACTTCCTAAACAATGGAGCTGCTCGATCATTATCCCAACGCGCGATTGTGCGGATTTGCTTGAACGATGCCTCGAAACAGTTTGGTCCACTACAGCAAATGCCCGCACGAATGGATGCGATCTGGAAATTCTGGTCGTGGATAACGGTTCATGTGAGCCTAAAACACATGCGTATTTAGAGCGTTGGAGAGAGAAGATTCAAGTTCTGCGAAGTAATGAACCCTTTAATTGGAGTCGTCTTAATAACCAGGCCGCAGAGATTGCGAAAGGTGAGTTGTTGCTGCTTCTTAATAACGACATTGAAGTCAATGAGTCTGGCTGGTTTGAGGCAATGGCTTCTCAGGCAATGCGTCCATCGGTGGGAGCTGTCGGTGCTCTGTTGCTTTATCCAGATGGAACTATTCAGCATGGTGGTGTTGTTTTGGGTCTAAATCATGCTGTTGGACACGCTTATCGAAATTTGCGTCTTAATCATGCTGTTCATCGTGGCCGCAGTCAGCTTCTGTCATGCTGGTCTGCGGTAACAGGTGCTTGCTTAATGATCAGGAAGGAGCTATTGGTGCGTGTAGGTGGATTGGATGAAGATCTCCCAGTTGAATTTAATGATGTGGATCTATGTTTAAGGCTCGTACAACTTGGCTACCGCTGCGTGATACCGCCTGAGGCAGTATTATTGCATCATGAATGTCAAAGTCGCAATCCGAAAACAAGTCAATCAGCATTCCCTGGATTGAATCGTATTCAACAAAGATGGTCCGCGCTTTTTGCACATATGGATGCTTATTGGCCTGCTCAAAGTGAAAAGAATTTCGAGGATGGGAGACCTCGTGGACTTGAACACATTTTAGTTGAATAAGATTATTTACTCTTTTGTTTTGTGAAATACCGTATGACTTTTTTGTGGCACGAAACTCATGAATTTTAGCTTCTGACGAAGCTTTTTTGAGAGAATCTTTGTTCTCAGTCAGAAGATAACGTGAAAGCGTGCACCAATTTCTGTTAACTTTTCATTAATTTAGGAATAAGCCTATCGTTCCTTGAATACTTGTGATCTTTGGAATAAATAGTAGGGACTTATTTAGAAAGAATCTATTCACATAGCCGTGACTTATAAATTATTGTTCTTAATATTTGCCGTTAGCTGATTCTTTAGTATAATTTGGATATTAAATCTACAGTTCCGCTCTCTTCTTGCTGTGTATTTTTGATAATTTGCTTTGTCTAATATTTCCCCTTGTGCCATTTGGTAATTACCAAAGAAATGAAATCTGATTGATTTTAGTTTAAAATATATGTTCACTACCACTATGGGTAGACTTGTTCTGGCATTACATTGGCCCTTGGAAAAAGGTAAGGATATATGCCCGATATAAAATTTGGTTACACGAAGTACAAAGTTAATTCGTCAAAAGAATTTTTTGAGTTTAACATTCATATCTTTTTGGCAATATAGAAGTGGAGACATTTAGTCAAATCAAATGTTTATCTATTTTACTATGACGAACTTATCGGGTTGGTTTAAGGCAGGAGATTTGGCTTTGGAAGATTTTATGTACTAAGATGTGGTTAGAATTTTCGTTTTGAATCAATTTTAGGAAACACAAAAGACAATTGATTAGTAGGTTGATCAGTTTAATGA
>WTGE01000262.1 GCA_011525445.1 Synechococcus sp. CO36386bin_37 | reverse complement strand
GCACGCGTAGCCTGCGCGCATCAGTTCATCATGTCTCTTCCTGATGGTTACAACACCCGGGTCGGTGAGCGAGGAGGCGGTCTTTCAGGCGGTCAAAAACAACGCATTGCCATTGCGCGCATGGTGCTGCAAAACCCACGAATGATCATTCTAGATGAGGCCACTGCTGCTCTGGACCCCTCTACCGAAACACTCGTTCTCAGCCGGCTGCGCGAGCGCTTTCAAGATCGGACCTTGCTGATTGTGACCCATCGCATCTCCGCTCTCAGAGAAGCGGATCGCATTCTTTTGCTGGATCAAGGTGTGCTGCTCGAAGATGGCAACTGGACTGAACTGATGGCACTCCAAGGCGCATTTGCAACCCTTGCCAAACAGCAACAGGCTGCCGCGGTTTAACGCCGTAATGCACTCGCAACTCCTCTCTCAGCTTCTCCATCCCTCGCCACATGGCCCCGCCAAACTCCAATTCCTCTTTAACCAATCGTCCCAGGAAACGGACCAACTCTCATCAACAGGAAGAGTTGAGACTGGAAGCACGCCCCTCGCCAGTCCTGCCGGCTGTCCTCGCAGGCAGCCTCTCCGTGCTCATTCTCACCTTGATCGGCTTTGCCGCCACGGTGAAGGTGACTCAAGTTGTGAATGTGCCAGGCAAGTTGGTCACCCGCCGCAACACGCAAGATCTGGCCACTCCCGAGAGAGGAGTCGTGAAAGAGGTGCTGGTGCGTAATGGACAGGTTGTGAAAGAGGGACAGGCCCTCGTCATTCTCGATCCACGCGTGCAACGCAGCAACGTGAACGAGCTTCAACTTGAACTCCAGGCCGAATCGGCACGGCTGGCGTCAGCAGAGGCTCGCCTGCGTGAACGCATTCGTGGTCTCGAACGGCAAGAGGTTCTGGACGAACAAATTCTGGCTCCACTCAAGGCACTTGCAGCAGAAGGCGCCTCCTCAGAGCTTCAAACCTTCAGTCAGGAACGTCAACTAGAAGCCACGCGTCGCGAACTCGCTGAAGCACGTAAGGAGCAGCAAACTCTCGCCTTTGAATCGGAACGCACCCAAGCGCGACTGCGCGCCTCGCTTGTGAAATCACAGAGTGCCTTGGATCTGGTCACCTTGCGAGCTCCCGCCAACGGGACGGTGATTGACCTCGAAGCGCAGACCGGTCAAGTGGTCAACAACAACGTGTCGTTGCTCAAATTGGTACCTACCGATGAGCTTCTAGCCCAGACGTTTGCAAAAGATTCCGACATCGGTTTCATACGTAAAGGACAATCCGCAGAAATTTCCCTCATCAGTTATGACAAAAGTGTGTATGGAACGATGTCAGCCAAAGTTGCGCTAGTGAGCCAAGATGCACTGGCACCCGAGCCTCCTTATGACTATCCACATTTTCCCGTCACTTTGGACTTGAGCACACAAGAATTGAATGCCAATGGAAAAGCTTTCGAGCTGCAACCAGGTATGGCTCTGACAGCACAGATTCAATTGCAGAAGTTGACGCCGTTGCAACTCTTCTTCAGTCGATTGACACGCAGCACCGACTCCATCCGTGGCATGCGCTGGTCTGGCGCTGTGAAAGGCCCACTAGTAAAGACTCCTCAGGCACTGTTGGTCCTGGTTTCCCATCACTCTCCAACCGATCACATCATTCGTCTGAAAGGTTGTTTGGACGCCCTCGAGAACGATATCTCCTATGCCGTTGTGGTGAACGATCACATTCCAGGCGAACCCGTTGAACGCCTGTTTTCGAATGCTGCCATGACCGTTGTACAAGCCAACAATCCAGGGTACGGGCAGGCTTTCAACCAATTGTGGAAGCGCTGGTGTCCAACCCACGGAATCCCACCCGTGGTGGCCGTACTCAACACCGATCTCTCCTGGAAACCAGGATGCTTCGAGGCACTGATCGACTGGTTGCATCAACATCCCGCCGTTACAGCGGCTACCCCGCTGTTGGAATTCCCCAATGGGGAACGCCAGTTTCTCTGCAAACGCAACCCCACCCTGCTCGCCCTTTTGAGCAGGAGATTCGTCCCACTCTGGATCAAACCCCAAGGTATGCGTCGCTATGACCACTGGTACACGATGCGAGATCAGGATTACGAGCAGGTCTTTTCTTCCCCCTATCTGAGCGGATGCTGCCTCTTGATGCGCGGTTGGGCAGTGGAGGCCATCGGAGGCTTTGACCCTCGTTTCTTCCTGTATTTCGAGGATGCCGACATCACGTGCCGATTGGCCAAACTGGGCCCCACTGTGAACTTACCGCTGGCCACAGTGCAGCATCACTGGGGGAAAGGCAGCTACCGCAGTTGGAGACTGACCTTGGTGAATCTGCACAGCGCCTGGATGTATTTCCGCAAGTGGGGACTCAAGCTGTGGTGAACCGCGCTGGATCGTCAGCACCAAGAGAGCACGCCAGGGCAGTCAAACTACGAATGTTCTGGCAGAGGCTCGGCTTCGAGGAGGCTTGCCTCAACACGCACACGCTTGACGTGCTGGATGAAGCGCTCACACACACCTCCGCAGGCCGAGTCCAGCATCATGAACAACTTGAGTTTCTCGGAGATGCTGTGCTTCGTTTGGCAGCAAGCGACTTCATTGCCTGCGAGTACCCCCGAATGCCAGTCGGTGAACGATCCACGTTGAGAGCCCAGCTGGTGAGTGACCGCTGGCTTGCTGAACTCGGTGCTGCAATCAATATCGAAAACGTTGTGTTACTGGGAGCCAAAGCCCACAAGGATCAAGCCGCTCGAGCCACCCTTCGAGCCGAACATAGTGAAGCCCTGATCGGGGCCATCTATCGCATCAGCGGAACCGTTGATGCGGTTCATGCGTGGCTCACGCCCTTTTGGCAAGAAACCAGCCAAGAGCTTTTGACAGACCCTCATCGCGGGAACAGCAAATCGGCCCTCCAGGAATGGACCCAAGCCCAGAAAATGGGATTACCCCACTACTTTTGCGAAGAAAGCAGTCAGCAACACGGAGATCCAAACCGGTTTCACTGCCGCGTTCTGCTCCAAGAGAAAGAACTTGGAAATGGCTATGGAGGATCGCGAAAACAAGCTGAGCAAGCTGCCGCTCGTCAGGCCCTTCAATCCATTCAACCCAACAAGCGGGACTCTTCGAAGACCGGCAAGGGCGTCCCGCAGGAATCGCAATAACGGGCTGCCGGGCGATGGCTGGCCTGACGGCAACCAGCGCAGATACGTTGGTCTCGCCTCGCCTGCTGAATTGTTTCTGCCGTCACAATTCCTGTGGGGATGGCAATGATCCCAAAGCCAAGCAGCATCACAACGGCTGCTAGCAGTCTTCCAAGCAGCGTTTGCGGAACGATGTCTCCGTAGCCCACTGTTGTCATCGTGACAATCGCCCAGTACACCCCTTGGCCCACTGTTTGAAACTGTGTTTCGGGATGACTGCTCTCAACAAGCACCATGGAATAACCCAGAACCACCTGCGCCATCACCACAAAAAACAAGAAGACACCGATCCGTCTTGCACTGGCCCGTAAGGCCTTGCCAAGCATTTGCGCTTCATCCAGAAAGCGCAACAACTTGAACACCCGCAACACCCGCCCAAACTTGAAAATCCAAAGAACCAGCCCACTGTTGATCTGGGGAATGAAAAAAAACAACACGGCTGACGCGTCAATCAAACCGTAAAAACTGAACAAATATCTGAGTGGCTTGGGCGACACCCAAAGATGAAGCACAAAATCAGCGATGAAGACCCATAAGCAACCAATTTCCAGCTTCCAAACCCATGGAGGGACCTCACTTGAAGAGGCGATTCTTAAAGGATGAGGTTGTACAAGCAAACCGGCAACGCTGATCAGAATCGTGCCAAAAATGATCAGGTTGTAGAGACGCCCAGCCCTTGTGTCCGCATCAAGCACCACCCGCCGCAGGCGCTGCCTCAGTGTCATCGCATCAAGCG
>WTGE01000113.1 GCA_011525445.1 Synechococcus sp. CO36386bin_37 | reverse complement strand
GTGGGGTGCTTGCTATAGCCGGAGGTCGTGACTACCGCTCCAGTCAGTTCAACCGAGCGTCGATGGCGATGCGTCAACCTGGCAGCACTTTCAAACTGATCCCCTATCTCGCAGCCTTGGAGCAGGGACTGAAATCCAACGACACCCTCGATTGCGGACCGCTGACCTGGGGTGGTCAACACTTCGCCAGCAGTTGCACGGGACAGTTGACCTTGGCACGTGCCTTCGCCTCCAGCCACAACACCGCAGCTCTTCGTCTGGCTCAGCGCGTGGGCCTAGATCAGGTGGTGAATCTGGCCAGACGCCTCGGCATATCCACACCGATGGATGCTGTGCCGGGGTTGACCCTGGGACAGAGTGAGGTTCGCTTGATCGAACTCACCAGTGCCTACGCCGCCGTTGCCAATGGTGGCTTTTGGTTTCGACCCACCACCATTCGGCGTTTGGTCGATGCGGAAACCTGCCGGGCGGACAGTCCCCGTGGCTGTGGCAGCCTGAATGGTTCCGCGGGTTCTGAAGACGGCAGCAATCGCCGGTCTGCGCGCCGTGTGTTGAAAGCACAAACAGTTCAGCAGATGCAGGGGTTGATGCGATCTGTGATTCGCACGGGTACCGGACGTGCCGCTTTCCTTGGTGGTCAGGAGGGAGGGAAGACCGGAACCACCAACGATGGACGCGATCTGCTTTTTATCGGTTATGAACCCAGTCGCCACTGGGTATTGGGAATCTGGTTGGGTAATGACGACAACAGCCCCTCCGCGAGTTCCAGTGCACTGGCTGCGTCGCTTTGGGGCCGGATGATCCGTTCAGCAGGTCGGGGCAGTGCCGCGGGCGGATGAAACAACAGCATCGCTTGCTTCTGTTGGCTGCCGCCGGTCTGGTTGTCTTGCTGGTGCTGGGGTTGGTGCTTCAAGCCATTCGCAACCTGCTCTGGGATCTCAGTTACATCCTTCCGCCTTGGCTCGTGGGACCTGTCCTGCTCATCGGCACGATCCTGGTGATTGCTCTGCTGGTCCAGATCGGGTTGCCATGGTGGAGGGGATGGCGCAGCCGTTCGAGAGCAATCCAGGGCAGCAATCAAGAGCCTTCCGCTCCTCGAACGCGCCGTCAAGCGGCGGAACAGAGTTTGCAGAGCATCGATCGTTTACTGGAGCGACTTCAGGACGATGTGGCTCGGCAGGCGTTGAACCTGGAGCGTGAACGCGTTGCGCGTGAACTGGAACGCGGTGATCTGGTTGTTGTGGTGTTCGGTACCGGCTCCAGCGGAAAAACATCTCTGATTCGTGCTCTGCTTCAAGACATGGTTGGGCGTGTGGGCGCAGCGATGGGCTCCACCACCGGAAGCCACACCTATCGACTTCGACTCAACAACCTGGAACGGGGCCTGCAGCTCGTCGATACACCTGGAATCCTTGAAAGCGGACGGGAGGGGAGAGATCGGGAACAGGAAGCCCGTACTCGCGCCAGTCGTGCGGATCTGATTTTGGTGGTTGTGGATGGTGATCTGCGTTCAGCCGAATGGGATGTGGTTCGCAGTCTCGCGAGCCTGGGTAAACGTGTGATGTTGGTGTTGAACAAATGTGATTTACGGGGAGAGGAGGAGGAGAAGCGCCTGTTGGCTTTGCTGCGCGGACGATGCCGCGGTCTTCTCACCCCAGAGAATGTGATCCCCACCAGCGCCTCACCTCAATCCTTGCCCAGGCCTGGCAGGACACCCTGGCAGCCACCTGCTGAAGTCGGGCTCCTGCTCCAGCGGATGGCCTCTGTATTGCATGCCGATGGTGAGGAGTTGATCGCAGACAACATCCTTCTGCAATGCAGGGATCTCGGTGACAAGGGTCGATCGCTTCTCAACCGACAGCGTCAGAAGGAGGCGAGACGCGTGGTGGATCGCTACAGCTGGATCAGTGCAGGCATCGTGGCGGCCACACCACTTCCTGGCGTCGACTTGCTTGGCACCGCTGCCGTCAATGCTCAGATGGTGTTGGAAGTGGCCAAGGTCTTCAATGTGCAGCTCACCCGAGAGAAGGCTCAGGAATTGGCGGTTTCGGTTGGGCGCACACTGGCCGGACTGGGTGTGGTCAAAGGAGGCGTCGCGCTCATCGGCACTGCGCTGAGCGTGAATCTGCCAACCCTCCTGGCTGGCAAAGCGGTGCAAGGGGTCGCGGCTGCCTGGTTGACACGCATCGCAGGGGCAAGCTTCATCACCTACTTCCAGCAGGATCAGGATTGGGGGGATGGAGGTGTTCAGGATGTTGTGCGGCATCACTACGACCTCAACCGACGCGATGGTGCGCTGAAACGGTTTCTGGAAACCGCGTTTAAGCAGGTGGTGGAACCACTCCGACAGTCAGCGAAGAAGCGCTTACCACCCCAACCAGGGCCTCGGGCGGAGGTGGACGCATGGGACCGCGGGAATCCAGAACGGTGATGAGTGCCAAGTAAGCCACACCAATCAACACCGACAGAATTCCAGTGATGATCGCTACCCAACGGCCGCGTTTCTGGCCCGGAGTCGTCATCAGAGGTAAGCCTCCACGGAATGATTCAAGGTTGCCGCCAGTTGATCTAGTAAGACTTGACTGGTGTGAGGATTTCCAAGGACCGCTTTCAGAAAACGCCGACCCTGATGCATCGGTCTCGAGACCATGATGCCTTTGTTGAGCAGGTCCCTGCGGGTTTCGATGGACCATCGTTCACATTGCTCTGATCGTGCATGCAGAGGACTGCAGGCGAGCACATGCAACGGACCTGACAACAGCAACAACTTGGAGCCATCCAAACGTTGTTGGAGGTAGTCACGCCGTGCGATGGAGGCAGTCAGGACCTGGTCAATGCCGTCCTCGCCCAGTTGGCGTAACCCGAGCCAGAGTTTGAGAACTTCCGCTGGCCGACTCCCCTGCAGACCCAGCTCCCCGCCGTGATCATGTTCAAGGGCGGGCTCCATGTAGGGAAGCCCTGTGGAGAATGCCTCGGAGAGAATCGCTGCGTCACGAACCAACAGAAGGGATGACGTCTTGGTGATCCCGAGCACTTTCTGGGGGTTCACGGTGATGGAATGAGCTCGGGACAGTCCATCGAGCAGGTGGGTTGTGCTGGTGCTGAGAGCGAAGACAGCGCCGATGGCTCCGTCAACATGCAACCAGAGGCCTGAACGGCTGCAGAGATCAGCGAGAGATGAAATGGGATCGATTGCACCGCGAACGGTTGTGCCAGCCGTGGCGACCACTGCGAGGCATGGGCGTCCCTCCGTTACGAGCTTGGTGAGTTCGATCTCAAGCAGTTCAAGGTTCATGAGACCGTGCGAGTCCACTGGGATGTTGCGGATTCCATCGACCTGCAGCCCCATCACCCGAGCAGCCTTTTGCCAAGACGCATGGGCATCAGCACTGACCAGGACCACTGCTTCCGGGTTGTGGTTCAGTCCAGAGTGATGTCGGGCTGAAACCAGAGCGATCAGATTGCTCAGGGTGCCGCCGCTTGCCGCAACGCCAGAGGCAGCGGAAGGCAAACCAAGCCGTTGCGCAAACCAGACGCAAAGCTGCCGCTCGAGATGACTCAAACTTGGGGAAAGCTCTTCGGCGAGCAGGTTGTTGTTGAGACCGGCGCAGATCAAATCCGCAGCGATTGAGGCACTGAGCGGCGGTGGGTCCAGATGGGCAATCGCCCCTGGATGTGAGGGTTGATAAGCACCATCCATCACTTGCTGCAGGTCATCCAACAGCTGCTCCATATCGCGCCCCTGCGCCAGTGGAGCCGCATCCGGAAGCACGCGTAATGCCGGCAAAGGACCGCGCTCATGGGCCGAACCGATCCATCTGCACAAACGCTCGGATGCACGCTCCAAAAACTGAAGCAACTGCGGGTCGAGCACGTCGGGTGAAGCAAAAGCCGACAGCGCTTTCGGTTCGGGGTTCCTGGAAGGTCCGACCAAGAAGACAAGATGGGGTGTGACCATTGTCCCCTGCGGTGGCACAT
>WTGE01000407.1 GCA_011525445.1 Synechococcus sp. CO36386bin_37 | reverse complement strand
TCTGACTGTAAAAGACAGGGCCGCGATCTTCTATCCATATCGCCAAGGCTCCGATGAGGACGAGTGGGCTGGAGAGAACTAGCAAAGTCAATGCACCGCAAATGTCAAAAACACGTTTGAGGCGCCAACTCCATCGGCCAGGCTGCAAGGTAAATCCCTCAGCAGCCAGCAACCAACGTTCACTCAGCAGTTCCGGCGGTACCCGTTGCAAATTTCGTTCGGCCCAGTCGACCAAAGAGCCAACACGCACACCGAGGGGGCGCAAAGCGACCAAGCGCTCTAAATGCTCATCAGGGATACGAGCCTGATCACTAACGGCCACTAACATTTCACGTGAGTTAACCCCATTCACAAACAAAAGCTGATCACGTTCATTCAGCAGTGTCATCAGAGATCGGCGCCAAATTGGTAAGCGATTGATTTCATCCTGCAAGACAGTTTGCTCATGGGAGGCACAGATCAATACAACTTTCTCCCTGCCAACTGAACGACCAGTGAGCAAAAACTGAATAAGACCCGAGCCTATGGCGATTCCAGTGATTAACGGCAACAAAAAACTGCGTAAACGGGTGCCCGTATCACCAATACCAACCAACCAGGCCTGGAGAACAAACGAAGCGAGAACAACAAATGCCAACAACAGCGTTTGGCGCAAAGCAATCAAGCCAGATACGTTCTGCGTGTAACGGCCCAGAAGATAGGAGCCACCAAGCCAGACCACAATAAGCACCAACAAAGCCTGCGTTAGACCAGGCCACGCATTCACCCGCCACCAATAATTAAGAGAGTAAACAGTCAATACAACCAGGAGGTCACAAAGAGCCAAGACCAACAGCAAGAGCCGCTCCCTTAGCCATGGTGCGCGCCAACTCATTTTTTAATTGCCTTGCCCCCAGAATCAAATGGGAAAATTTGACGTGTAGCGTCAGTATTTTGAGCAGCCCATTCTGGAACTAGCTGATGAAGCAGCTTCAACACCTGAGGTACGTTTTGCTGCTTTTGCAGGAGCTCTAACTGATCCAATAGTGGAATCAACTCTTCAGAAGGTAGTGAGCTCTCTCGAGCACAGAAGATCAAGGGATGCTCTGTTGGCCGGGAATCAGCTTCAATCAACAACTCTTCATAAAGCTTCTCGCCAGGCCTCAGACCAGTGCAAATGATTTCAATATCACCGCTGGGGTTGTGCTCATCTTTTAATTGCAATCCACTAAGTTGAATCATCTGTTCTGCCAATTCCCTAATCCGCACTGGCTCCCCCATATCTAGTAAGAAGACTTCACCACCCTTGGCTAAGCCAGCTGACTGCAAGACCAATTGAGCGGCCTCTGGAATGGTCATGAAGTAGCGAACAATTTCAGGATGGGTCAAGGTAATAGGACCACCTGCAGCAATCTGCCGACGAAATAGCGGCACTACTGAACCCGAAGAATCAAGGACATTTCCAAAACGAACCATTGAAAAACAGGTTTGCCTTGACTGCTGAGCAAAGGCCTGCACGACTAACTCGGCCAAACGCTTGGAGGCACCCATCACATTTGTAGGTCGCACTGCTTTGTCAGTAGAGATCAGCAACACCTGCTCAACATCTGTTGCTAAGGCCGTTTCACATACAACGCGCGTCGAGCCAACATTGTTAGCCAAGCCAGACAACGGATTCGCTTCTACAAGGGGAACATGCTTGTAAGCGGCTGCATGAAGAACGATCTGAACTTGTTCACGCACAAATAGAGACCGTACGAGGTCAGAATCTCGCGCTGATCCAAGCAATGGAATGAGATTGACGTCTCCTCGAATACAAGCCTGCAGTTCCTGGTGAATGGAATACAGAGCCGGCTCACTTCTCTCAAGCAACACCAATTTGCGGGGCCTTAGACGAAGAATCTGGCGACATAATTCGGACCCAATCGACCCCCCCGCACCCGTAACACAAACAATCTTGCCCTGAAAGGATTGATTCAGAAGGTCTTGGCGAGGTGCAACCACATCTCTTCCCAGCAGGTCCTCAATTGAAACTGGCTGCAACGCATCAATCTGGGCTTGACCCGATGTGAGCGCATCAACGGTGGGCACAGCCAGGATTGAACAGCCAGATTTCTGAACTCGAGAGACGATTCGCTTGCGTTCCTTTTTGGAGAGTGAAGGAATAGCCAAAAGTACCTGATCTGGCCTAGAATCAGTATTTAATAACGACTCTGGAGAAGCAATCGGAATTCCTTTGATTGTTCGTCCCCACAGCGTTGAATCATCATCAATGAAGCCAATGGTGCGATGCGCCTCAGAGTGGCTCAACGATGAAAATAATTGAATCCCAGCAGCACCAGCCCCATAAATCACAATGGATTTGCGATCTACCTGGCCACGCAGGGAAAGCCTCCAGAGAAGGTCCCGAAGACTGAAGCGCATAAGACCACACAACCCTGTGGCGCAAAGCCAAAACAAAGGCCAGCAACTTCTTGGTGGTGATGGCAAGCGAATAAACTCACCAAAAGCAAGTAAACACAGCATCAATAATCCGTTACCTGCTGCAAGCTGATAAAAAGTTCGGCTGCCTACATAACGTGTTAGACCTTTGTATTGACCTGTGAACCAAAACAACAAAACACCAACGAACGGAGCAGCCAGCAACATCCAAGACAAAGCTGGGCGCCACTCCTTCGCAAAAGGGTCATCAAGCCGAAGCCAAAAACTCAAGACAACAGCTAAAGGCAGCAACAGACCATCACCAACCATTAGCAATAGGCGCCTGGCCTGCGGACTGAGCTGTGTCACATATGCCAAGACCAAGATCTCAAACCCCTCGATTACTAACAGATGATGAAGGCCATAATGCTCGGCTAGCACTCAATGGGATCCCCAACGCCAGTCCAGTAAAAACTAACGTCACAGGCCAATGGAGTAATGACAAATCAAAACAACCCTGAACCAAGGTGTACGCCAACATCAGCTGACCCGCTCGGGATGTCAAAGGATCCAGCTGCTCGCCAGCATCCCTCCATGACAAGCAGAGCAAGACCAACAGCAACACCAGACCAAACACACCAAGAATTCCTGAACTGGCAAAAAGCTGCAGATACAGATTGTGAGCATGCTCAGCCACCCCACCTTGAATTGGATCACGGCAAAACTCGTTGGCTCGATCAAAGCCGATGCCATAGAGAAATCGATTGTTACCACTGAAAGGAATGGAGCTGTAACAGTGGGCAATTGCCAACCGACCAGCATCTGATCTGAAATCAACACCTGGAATCCCCGCACTTGAAGGTGATATCAGCTGCTTCAACAAGAGAACAGTGGCACTCCCCAAGCCCAACAACGCAACACTGCGCCAGACGATGATTTTGCTGGCTTGCTCCCTGAGCCAAATCAAACTGATTGATATTGCTGCAGCCAACAAGGCCGCCCTAGAGCCCGTTTGCCAGACCATGACAGCTGCCACAACTACCGAAATGCTCCCTGTGGCGCGTTCCCAGCGGCGTTGAGGTAATCGCCATAGCCATGCAATGGCGATTAGGAACAACAGCCCTAAAAGATAAGCACCCTGATTAACTCCAGCAAAATAGTTAGGAGTCCAGTTACTTCCCTGCCTAACGAGGTGATCTCCCCACGTGATTAACGGGTTTGCCCCCAACTGGAAAAGCAAAACGGGCAGAACGAGTAACTGCATACGCAACAAAGTGACCCATCGCTCTGCGGACACGCATGCACCTGCCATAAGGGCGCCAGCCAACAACAAACCGTCTTGCGCGGCGACAGGGTGAGGCATTTCATTGAGCCACCAACTCCGGCTGAACAGCAGGAGCACAAACACCATGGGCCAAGCCGCCCAGCGGCGGTCCCTTGGGGCGAACATCAGCTGGACTAAAACCCAGAGAACGGCTGGGATGCTGCTGATGCTGGGGTTGACCGGCAGCAAAAAGATCAAAACTGCAGCGGGGAGCAGCAGATCAACCCACACCATCGACTGCGGTTTATGGGTCAGCTGCACAACCA
>WTGE01000209.1 GCA_011525445.1 Synechococcus sp. CO36386bin_37 | reverse complement strand
GATGGATAGTGTCTGAGAAAGGAGCAAACGGGGCTTGATCCAAGATCAAGAAATGGCTCCGATCACGCGATCGAAATAAGAACCTGCTTCTGCAACCAGAGCGGAGCAGTCACCTTGCGTGGTCTCCATTTTACGGAAACGCTTACCACCTAAACCAGGAGTGTTGGTTTCTCCGATATGAGCAGTGGCGGAAGCCTTCATGATGGCCACTGCACGACCAGCAGACTGTGTAGGAACGCCAAGTGCAATGTAGGTTTCCTTGAGTCCGTTCAAGCAACGATCATCAAGAACGGAAGCATCACCTGCCAAAAGGGCATAGCTGATGTAGCGGAGGACGATCTCGCCATCGCGCAGACAAGCTGCCATACGACGGTTGGGGTAGCAATTGCCACCTGCCTGAATCAGACCTGTGTTTTCACAAATCATGCCAGTGACAGCGTCAGAAACGATGCAGGAGGCATTGGAAGTGATGGCGTTGACGGCATCGAGACGCTTGTTGCCGTCACGAACGTAGGAGCGGAGACCTGCGAGATCACTACCACCAACGGGAGCAGTTTTGGCGTCGGCACTGACGACCGAACGTGAGAATGCGTCGAGCATGTGGGCCAGACAAATTTGGAGGGAAGAGGCTTCTCGATTCCCGTTAAGACTAAGACGGAGGTATCCGCACTAAGGCAGAAGCCGTTGTCAGAACTAGCCTTTT
Source organism: Synechococcus sp. CO36386bin_37 (assembly GCA_011525445.1). Next base: position 3,304 of record WTGE01000209.1, on the reverse strand, counting down.
CGGGTGAAGCACTCAACAAACCTAATCCTAAATTGCTGGGGAATGCCCAAGTATCTGCTGATCACGCAAGAGTTCGTCACTTTGATCGTTTTTGATGGACGACCAAGGCGTGGCAAGGCCTTCAACCGACGATCTTGAGTCATCTCCCCTGCAGCTCTCCATTCAAGATCGACAACAAACCAAACCAAGCAACAAACACAGGAATCAAAATTCCCGAGTCATTCCAAGAGGTATGGTGACTGGGCGTGTTTGCTGCAGATCACAGATCTATATGACAGAACAGACAAATCAAGCGCCTTCCCTGGATGAGCTGATCGAAACAATCGCCGAATTAAGTGCTTATAGAGAGCGTCTTTACGATGATGTCGTGGGTCTTGGCAAAAAACTTCGCTTATCCCAAAAAAAAATCGATGCAACGATTAAAGAACACCCAGAACTAACTCGAATTGATGCAATACTCACTCAACTAAAAGTTCAACGAGACGAACAAGAGAATCAATGATGACTTTCGTGGATCACCCTCCAGTCACAATGGAGGACTTTTTCGAAGCCAGTCGGGGGCTATGGTTAAACAGAAGAGTAGTACATCATCTGGATAGTCAAGACGACGAAACAGGCGACTCCAATCTGGTAATAGAACCTTTCAATTCATCTGATGAAGCCGTTGAAAAAATATGCCAGGTGTTCGGAATAGATTCAGAAGAAGCCAAAGGTGGCGCAAGATTTTGGTGGGAAAGCAATCTTCTGGCCGAAAAACGCAACAACGACTACGCAGCCGTTGTCGTTAATGTGCCAATGCCTGACCATCCTGACCAGGGATATCTTTTAAGAGATGTTGGTTATGTAGAAAAAAAACCTACTCTCAGCACATACGAATTCACGACTGAAGGAGTGCTCACAATTAAGACAAGATATGATACTAATTACGGGATAGAACGCTGCTGGTTTGTCAACGATCAAATCAGGATGCGGGTTAGTTCAGTACAGTTTCTTGACGGTGCCGCAATGACCACTTATTGCACCGAATTTCGATGTCCAAGCAAAGCCGATATCGAGGACATTGCTAACCAAGCAAAAACGTTTGCTCAGATCAATCCTTTGTAAGGGCACTCAAAAATGTTTGATTCATTTCTCAATGAGCTTCATTCAGATATCACCACGAGAGGTGGTTCTCCACTTTCTGTTCCAGAAGGTCTGGAAGAGTGCAGATCTTCAAAATCAAAAAGTGTGATCCGAAGTTGGCTTTGGGATGTTCCTGGTTTTCGTCGCTGGAGAGTCACAAGACTTGACGCTGGAGACAGCCTTCAGGTTTTTAATTCTGTTGCCTATCCTGATTACAATTTTGATCACCCTCTGATGGGAGTTGATCTCCTCTGGTTTGGAGCACGCCAAAAACTTGTTGCAGTGCTGGATTTTCAGCCCTTGATACAAGACAAAACCTATAACGATCGTTATTTCTCTGGCCTCAAGGATCTTAACCAACGCTTCCCAGACCTCAATAGTGAGGAAACGATGCGCTCGTTTGATCCGAATCAATATTTTTCTTCATGGTTGTTGTTTTGCCGCGGGGGGGCAGAGCAAGCCGATCTATCTCTTCCTAAAGCTTTTAGTGCCTTTTTAAAAGCATATTGGGAGTTACATGATAATGCCAAAAAGGCGACTTCATCAATCCCTCCAGAGGAGGTCAAGAGCCTTCAAGATCAATACGACATTTACAGCGCCGAGCGCGATCCAGCTCATGGACTGTTTACAAGTCATTTTGGAAAAGACTGGTCTAATCGATTCCTACACGAATTTTTATTCCCCGCCTCCGCCCCTAACTCATGACATCACAAAGGTTAAAAAGCACAGATCCTGTGAACATCGAAGGATGGTCATGGCAACCATTTCTTGACGATGCTGTAGAGCGGCTAAAAGGCTTGAATTTTGAACCTTATCCAGTTCCAGAGCATTTTTTACAACGAGAAGATGTAACTGGATCAAAGTCGAAACCAATTTCTGTCACAACAGCGACCTGGGCTTGCAAAACAGAGAAATTCAGGCAAGTGAGAGCGGCCTGCGTATCTGCCGGCTCAGCAGCATCTGTTTTGAATTTTGTGATCAATCCCAATTCCACCTATGACTTGCCTTTTTTTGGTGGTGACTTAGTAACTCTCCCTTCAGGGCATCTACTCGCTTTAGATCTTCAACCCGCGATCAAAACGGACAAAGTCCACACCACGAATGTTTGGAATCAACTTATTCCTATTTTTGAGCATTGGCGGGATCAACTTCCGAATGGAGGACCGATTCCCGATGAAGCTCAACCATTTTTCTCACCTGGATTCCTGTGGACTCGACTACCCCTCGGAGAGGAGGGCGATCATTTGATTGAAACTGTCGTAAGACCTGCCTTTAATGAATATTTAAACCTCTACCTTCAACTCGCCACGAAAGCCGAGAGGGTTAACTCTGAGCGGAGCGACGTTTTGTTGAAAGGACAAAGAAAATACACTGACTACAGAGCTGAAAAGGACCCAGCTCGAGGAATGTTAACGCGCTTTCATGGCAGCGAATGGACTGAATCTTACATCCACACTGTTCTCTTTGACTTATAAAGCTCGCATTTGTGAATGATTGTCAGCCAGGCCAATCACTCAAATCAATCACGGGTTACACATTATGAACCGCTTCCTAAGGAGACCTTGGCACTTAGCGAGAATTGGCAAGACCCGAAAGGACTTCCTTAGGATGTCCTCTCAGGTGCATTGACACCTCAACAGACATTGCACGCAGGAGTAACAAATGTTCGACGCCTTCACCAAGGTTGTCGCCCAGGCCGACGCCAGGGGACAGTTCATCAGTACCAGTGAAATTGATGCTCTGGCTGCCATGGTTTCCGGCAGCAATAAGCGCTTGGATGCCGTAAGCCGGATGTCCAACAACGCCTCCACAATCGTTGCCAATGCTGCACGGGAACTTTTCGCCCAGCAACCTGCTCTAATCTCCCCTGGTGGAAACGCATACACCTCTCGTCGGATGGCAGCGTGCCTTCGTGACATGGAGATCATCTTGCGTTACGTCACGTATTCAGCATTCACAGGTGACGCATCCGTTCTTGAAGATCGTTGCTTGAACGGTCTTCGTGAAACCTACCTCGCACTCGGAACACCAGGTGCATCCGTGGCAACTGGTGTGAACCTGATGAAAGACGCCGCACTGGCCATCATCAATGACAAATCTGGAATTTCCAGTGGTGATTGCGCTTCTCTGAGTAGTGAGATCGGTACTTATTTTGATCGTGCAGCTGGATACGTAGCCTGAT
>WTGE01000171.1 GCA_011525445.1 Synechococcus sp. CO36386bin_37 | reverse complement strand
CCATAACGATCTGCAGCATCGGCTTCACTGGTGTTGCAGCTTTCCTGACAATGGAACCAATTGCTCTGGCCCATCATGCGTCTGTTTTTATCCGCGGCTCTGGCTTTTCTGTTTGTCTTTTCCATGCCTTCTACGCCCATGGCTTCTGATCTCGTTCGTGGTGGCCAGATTTTCAATACCAACTGCGCTGCTTGTCATGCCGGCGGTGGCAATGTGGTCAAGGGCGAGCGGACATTGAGCCAATCTGATCTTGAGGCATATCTGCCCACGTATCTCACAGGTCATGCGACTGCAATCGTGGCTCAAGTGACTTACGGAAGAAATGCGATGCCTGCATTTCTTGATGTCCTCAGTGAAAATGAGATCGCTGATGTTGCGGCTTACGTTGAAGATCAGGCCAGTCACGGTTGGAGTTGACCGCTCCAAGATTCCATGACGCGTCTTGCAACGAGTTGGGCCATTTTTCAAGGTCTGTTGATCGAGGCGCTTCCTTTTTTGCTGTTAGGCGTTGCGATCGCTGGATTGGCGAGATGGTTGGTTCCACAGTCAGCATGGATCCAACGATTGCCAAACCATCCTCTTCTCGCCCCAATCGTTGGCGCCCTTCTTGGTTTTGCGCTTCCAGCTTGTGAATGTGGCAATGTTCCAGTAGCAAGACGATTGCTTGCCAGCGGTGCTCCTTTAGGAACTGGTTTTGGTTTTTTGTTCGCTGCGCCAGTGCTCAATCCAATTGTGCTAGCAAGCACTTGGATTGCTTTCCCCGATCAAACCTGGCTGCTTTGGGCCCGACCTATCGGCGCTTTTCTGATAGCGCTTTCCCTATCTGCTCTTCTGGGTTTGCTCCCGGAATCCGAATTGTTAGCGGCTGCATTGCTGGAGGAACGCAGGTTGAGTCAGCCCCTCGCTCGCGTAGGTCTTCTTGATCGACGCAGTGGTTTGGTTGGTTTGACAACCAATTCCTCTCGAAGTCTGCTTGCAGATGATTCACCGCAACCATCGCAGCTTCTTCGCCACAGCACGCGGGAATTCCTAGGCCTGCTCAGTTTGTTGGTGGTTGGCTGTGCCCTGGCTGCTGCAGTGCAAACTTGGCTGCCACGAAGTTGGTTATTGGCGTTGGGATCAAGTCCAACCGTATCTGTGCTGGCGCTGATGCTCCTTGCTCTTGTGGTTTCAGTGTGTTCCAGCGTTGATGCCTTTCTTGCGCTTGGCTTTGCTGCTCAAGTCACCCCTGGAGCCCTGTTGGCATTCTTGCTGTTGGGTCCTGTGGTCGATCTCAAATTGGCAGGCTTGTTCACCGTTCTTCTTTCCACAAGAGCGATTGTGATCACAGCGTGCGCAGCATCGTTGCTTGTGCTTCTGATTGGTCAGTGGGTCAATCTTGCCTTGTTGTGAACTTATGCCGGGTCTGAACCGCATCCGACGATCGCCTCATTTTCCGCACCTGGTGGTGATGCTCTGGGGATGGGTGCTCGTGTGGAGCAGCGTATCTGCGCGCCTTGACCTGCTGCTGAATGCTGTATTTCATCCAATCGTTTCGACTGCAGGAGTGGTACTGATGCTCATTGGTGCCCTGCAGATGCGTTCTGCTTCGCGTTTTAAGGCTCCCCCCGCGCCGTTGCATTGGCTGGCGTCTTCAGTGGTGGCCTTGTTGATTTTGTTCTGTCCTCCTTCTCCATCGTTTAGTGACTTGGCGGCGAATCGTATTGAAACCTTGCCTGAGGCGCCGCGATTGAATTTTTTCCTGCCTCCGGAGCAACGCACATTGACGGAGTGGGTGCGTCTATTAAAAAGTCAACCGGATCCGAATTTGCATGCTGGTGATCCAGTGCGGATTAGTGGCTTTGTTCTTCAACGTCCAGGAATGCAACCCCAGCTTGCCCGCCTGACGGTTCGCTGCTGTCTCGCTGATGCCACTCCTGCCGGTCTTGCCATTGAATGGCCAGAACAGTTTGATCCAAAGCCAGATCAATGGCTGGAGATCGAGGGCACGATGACAACCCAGATCCTGAAAGGGGAGCTGATCAATGTGGTGAAACCCAATACAATCACATCCATAGTCCGACCTGATCGGCCTTTGGAACCATGAGCTCGCAGGATGGTGGCTCATCAACCGGCAAGTTCAGGCTTTTAAGCGTTGTTTTGATCGGAATGGGAGTTGTTGCTTTGGTGCAACAGCAGTTCCTTCTGTTGCGTGGGCCAAGGTTGCGATCTGTCGCGATTCAACCCATTCGTTCGGGCGCCGCAGCCCTTGATGTGCGTTTCAGTCGCATGATGAAACGTGCTTCAGTCAGTCAAGACAGTCAACTTGTTCCCAATCAACCCCATCAATGGTTTGGTGATCAGGACCGATTTCGGTTGCTGCTTGATCCTGACGTTGTCATTCGTTCGCCCCAGAATCTAGTTCTTGCTGGACAGGATCTTCGTGGACTATCCCTGGTTGATCAGTCGCTCTGGTGGGATCCCCGTTCTTATCTCTTGGCGGTGGTGGTCACAGAGAACGGGGAGCAGTTGCAGCTGCGTCGAAGGGATGGCAGTTGGCTTCCGTTGTCCTCCGTTCAGCAGCGCATTCTTCAGATTGAGCCGCTCGGTAACGGGCAAGGCGTTGCTTTCGTCACGGATAACGATCGCTCTGAGCTTGAGGTGTTGCTGCGTAAGCTCACTCCCCGTTCCTTGAGCAGTCGGGCCGGAGGATTGGCAGAACCTATACCTGGTGATGTGCAATCCTTGATCTCTGATTCTTTGTTATTTGCCCATTTAAGTAGCAACCTGCGAGGTGAATTACTGGTCCAAATTGGTGGAATCGAAGTTGGTAGTGATCGAACTTGGATTCATTCGATGAACGCAAAGGGTCGTGATCTGCATTTGGACAATGCAGGTCCGATACGCCTTCTTCCTGATGGCAGCGGATTGGTTGTTCCGTCTTATGACGGTCTTGATCTGTTACCGATGAATCCAGACGAACAGGCAAGTGAACCGCAGAGCCTTCCCGGTAGCAGAGAACTGAAATCCTTTTGCACCGGCTCCGGTCGGGCCTTGTTGTTAAGGAATTGGCCTGATTACCGACGTTCCATTGAACTTGTGATTCCTGGACAGCCGCCACGGCAGGTTTGGTTAGGTGAATCAGGGGTGATGGCAGCAGCTTGTGATAACAGTGGCGAGAGGATTTGGCTGGTTTTACGCGATGCCTCACCTGAATTGCAGGATGAGGTCCTCTTGCTCGATGGTTCTGGATCTGTGCTGAAGCGGAGATTGTTGAGCGGTTGGTTTTTAGCGTCTGGCGCGAATCTTGATATTGATCCCTCCACGAATCGCCTGCTGACTGTGATGACTGATGTTGAGGGTGAGAAACGTCGGGCTGCTTTGATTGATGGCAGTGACCTTGATTTTGAAGTTCTCGATCCTCAAATTGTATTGACACGTTGGCTACCGGCTGGTGGTTCACTTGATGATTTCCAGCAGGTGCCTCGATAGGTTGATCCCAACAGTGGTCCTCTTTTGAAAGAACCAGTTCTTAGAGCAGAAGGCGTCAATGTTCGATATGGGGACCGTGTTGTGCTCGACGATGTTTCGCTGACTTTGCATTCAGGCACGTTGACGGCACTTGTCGGTTCGAATGGGGCTGGTAAATCCACGTTGCTCCACGTCCTCCAAGGTCAGTTACGTCCTGAAATTGGAACAGTTTTTTGTGATGGGGATCCAATTCATCGTTGTCGTCAACGCGTGGTGTTGATGCCACAACGCAGTCGTATTGATTGGGCGTTTCCAATCTGTGTGCGTGAGCTCGTTGATCTGGGTTCAATGGGGGGGCCAACTCTTGGATGTTGTGATGGGGAAGCTGCCTTGCAAAGGGTTGGCTTAACAGATCTTGCACAGCGACGGTTGGATGCACTTTCAGGTGGACAGCAGCAGCGAGCTTTACTGGCTCGTTCGCTTGTCCAACCCTCGCGAGTGTTGTTGCTGGACGAACCCTGTGCGGCAATTGATCCCCCCTCGCGTGATCAGCTTTTGCAGCTCATGCGTCAATTGGC
>WTGE01000130.1 GCA_011525445.1 Synechococcus sp. CO36386bin_37 | reverse complement strand
CTGCTTGGCCCGTCGAGAGTCCCGCAATCTCATGCTGGTTCCGATGGGACGCCGCAAGCGCTTAGCGGCTCGCCTGATCGCTGCCGGACGGTGGCCTGCCCATGCTCTGGCGTCGAAGCTGATCTGGCCGAAACTGAGGCTTCAGTTGAGTGGCGGTCAGCTGCGCTTCCCGATTAATGGGGGCGGAGCCATTGCCCCCCATGTGGATTCCTTCTTCGAGGCTGTGGGGATTGAATTGTTGGTGGGATATGGCTTGACCGAAACCAGTCCGGTCGTGAGTTGCCGGCGTCCATGGAGAAACATTCGTGGAAGTTCGGGCCAGCCTCTGCCAGAGACCGAGTTCCGCATTGTGGATGTAGAGACGCGAAAGCCCTTGGGCTTTCGGGAATGTGGTGTGGTCTTAGTTCGTGGTCCGCAGGTCATGGCTGGATATCTGCGTCGTCCTGAAGCGACTGCAAAAGTGCTCGATAACGATGGTTGGTTTGATACGGGAGACCTGGGCATGCTCTTGCCCGATGGGTCGGTGGTGCTGACCGGTCGTTCCAAGGACACGATTGTGCTCAGCAGCGGTGAAAACATTGAGCCCGCACCACTTGAAGAGGAACTTGTGTCCAGTCCCCTGATTGAACAGGTGATGTTGGTTGGTCAAGATCAACGCCAGCTTGCGGCCCTTGTGGTGCCGCGTCCGGAAGCCATATTGGCCTGGGGCCAGGCGCAAGGCCTGTGTTTGTCAGCTGATCTCGGAGGGACCCCTGGCGATCAGGACCTTCGTCGGTTGCTTCGTGGAGAACTCAATCGGTTGCTGAGTCTGCGTGTCGGCTCCCGATCGGATGAACGGGTGCTGGGTGTGGTGTTGGTGGAACCATTCACGATCGAGAACGGCTTGCTGACCCAGACCTTGAAGCAGCGTCGTGATCGGATCAGTGCGCGTGATTGGAAATCCATTCAGGAGCTATACGCACGCTGATACCTGCATCCCCTGATTTGGGTTGACCTCCAGCCAACGGACTGAGACGCTTGGCATCACATTCTTTTTCCCATGGCGGACGGCAACACCCTTTCCATTAAGCGCTCGATCACTATTCGTGCGGTGGTGACTCCCGCTTGGAAGGAGGAAGCTGAACGCGAATTGAGTAACGGCATCGCCACCATGGATCAGCAGTTGGCCCAGCTGGAGCAAGAGGGGCAACAGGTGGTGGATGAGGTGCGTCGTCAGAGTGCGAACCCGTTGGATCCCCGCGTTCAAGAACAGGTGGCACAAGTTCAGCAACAAGTGGCGGCCAAACGTTCTGAACTGGAGGAACAAAAGCGAAATCTGTTGCAGCAGCAGGCTCAGGTCCGCGAGCTCCAGATGGAACAGATTGTGGAACAGGGTCAACTCGACAGCTTCTGCGATGTCAAGGTTGGGGACAACCTGGTCAGCAAGATGCAGGTGGCTGTTGTTGTGCGGGATGGAGTGATCGAGTCGATCGAACAGGGCTGACCCGGGCCGTAAAATCTCTCCGATTAGCTCTTCTGGAGACGGTTTTGGCGACCCACGACATCTTCATGCCTGCCCTCAGCTCCACCATGACGGAGGGCAAGATCGTGGAGTGGCTGAAACAGCCCGGAGACAAGGTTGCGCGAGGTGAGTCTGTCCTTGTTGTGGAGTCGGATAAGGCAGATATGGATGTGGAGTCGTTCCAGGATGGTTTCTTGGCAGCTGTGTTGATGCCCGCAGGCAGCACTGCACCCGTGGGCGAAACCATCGGTCTGATCGTTGAAACACAGGCTGAGATCGCCGAGGCGAAAGCTAAGGCTCCCAGCTCAGCAGCAGCAGCAGCACCACCAGCACCACCAGCACCAGCAGCACCAGCCCCTGTTGCAACATCAGCACCAGCCCCTGTTGCACCAGCAGCAGCACCAGCCCCTGTTGCACCAGCAGCACCTGCACCCGTGTCCAATGGACGACTGATTGTCAGCCCCCGAGCCCGCAAACTGGCCTCGCAAATGGGCGTTGACCTTGCTGGTGTAAGGGGTAGCGGTCCCAATGGCCGGATTCAGGCTGAAGATGTAGAAAAAGCTGCCGGACGGCCAATAACTCCACCGCGTGTCGGTGAGGGAGCATCAGCCGCAGTTGTTGCCGGTGTTTCCATCACGGCTTCACCCTCAGCTCCGTCCGGTAATAGTTTTGGAGCTCCTGGGGACACTGTGGCCTTCAACACGCTCCAGACTGCTGTCAATCGCAACATGGAAGCCAGTCTGGCGGTGCCTTGTTTCCGTGTTGGCTACGCGATCATCACCGACAAATTGGACGCGTTCTACAAGCAGGTGAAGCCCAAGGGAGTCACCATGACAGCATTGCTGGCCAAAGCCGTGGCGGCGACCTTGGCGCGGCATCCACAGGTGAATGCTGCGACCACAGCCTCTGGGATGAGCTATCCCGCAGATGTGAATGTTGCTGTTGCTGTTGCGATGGAGGACGGCGGTTTGATTACTCCGGTTTTGCGCAGTGCTGATCGCACGGACCTCTATGAGTTGTCGCGCCAGTGGGGAGATCTGGTGAAACGTTCCCGCAGCAAGCAGTTGCAACCTGAGGAATACAGCACTGGTACCTTCACCCTCTCCAATCTCGGAATGTTTGGAGTGGATCGTTTCGACGCCATCTTGCCTCCAGGCACAGGTGCGATCCTGGCGGTTGCGGCTTCACGTCCCACCGTGGTGGCTGGCAGTGATGGATCCATCTCCGTGAAGCGTCAAATGCAAGTGAACCTCACGGCTGATCACCGGGTCATTTACGGCGCTGATGGTGCGGCTTTCCTCAAAGATCTTGCTGAACTGATCGAAACGCGTCCGGAAAGTTTGGCCCTTTAAGTCTTGACGGCCAAATTCCCTGGGTTTGGCCAGGCTGCAGGTCAACTGGCCTTGAGCCGTGTTTGCAGATTCGCTGTTTTCGCGTCTGATCGGACGTGCTTTACCACGGGCTAGTGCCGTCCAGGAACGATTGCCCAATCTTCAGGCACTGCCGATCTTGTCATCGGACGCACTCTCTTCAGTGGCTTACGCCACAGAAGCCTCTCTCGGTGTGCTTGTCCTGGCGGGCAGTTCAGCCTTAAAGCAATCACTTCCCATCACGATTGCAATCATCGCTTTAATTGCGATTGTGGTGCTCTCCTATCGGCAAGCCATTGCGGCCTACCCCCGTGGTGGTGGTTCGTATGTGGTGGCAAGGGAGAACCTGGGACGCAACGTGAGTCTGGTGGCCGCGGCGGCTCTTTTGATCGATTACACCCTCACGGCTGCCGTGAGCCTGATGGCCGGAACCCAGGCCTTGTCGTCCTGGTTTCCGGCTCTCCTTCCCCATGAGTTGGGTTTGTCACTGCTGATGCTTGCCCTTGTGGGTTGGGCCAATTTGCGTGGCCTGCGTGAGGCGGGACGGGTGTTTGCGATTCCCACGTATGGGTTTGTGGTGATGATTCTGCTTCTCACCATTCTTGGTTTGAAGGATCTCAGCTTTGATCAAGGCTGGATTCCAGAGCCACCTCCCGTGGAAGCTGCCTTGCAGCCCCTGGGCCTGTTCTTGATTCTGCGAGCGTTCAGTTCTGGATGTTCGGCGATGACGGGGATTGAGGCCATCTCAACCGGGGTGAAAGTGTTCCGTGAACCCGCAGAGCAAAATGCCCGCGCGACTTTGCTCGTGATGGGCGGATTGCTGTCGCTGATGCTCTTGTCCGTGACTGGACTGGGTTACATGTATGGGGTTGCGCCAAACAGCGACGTCACCGTGCTGGCCCAAATTGGAATGCACGTGTTCGGCAATGGCAGTGTTTTGTTCTGGCTGCTGCAACTGTCCACGCTTCTGATCCTGGTCTTGGCTGCCAATACCGCTTTTGCAGGATTCCCTCTTTTGGCGGCCATGCTGGCTGAGGACCATTGCCTGCCTCCGCAGATGCGTTGGTTAGGCGATCGCTTGGTTTATCAGAACGGGATCGGCGTCCTGCTGGCGGTCTCAGCTTTGATGATTTGGATCTGCCGTGGTGACACCACGGTTG
>WTGE01000228.1 GCA_011525445.1 Synechococcus sp. CO36386bin_37 | reverse complement strand
AAATTCATAAAATTTTATGTTGACTTTTAAACTATATGACTTAATTTTGACGTCAGCTCGAATTAAACACAAGCTTGTCAAAGAACTCCACAAAACATGATATACAAGCCTTGACAGGATTATAATTTGGTTTACTGAATTACCATGCCTAAGAGGTCAATCGATATTTTCACTGTCTATCCTGCAAAGAATTAGCAATAAGACTTTGTCGTGGCTTCTTCAAGGTGTGAAAATGTAATCATTAACTACTAATGCAACAGCATAAATTATTTTTGATGGCAGTAAAATAACTTATAGATGCAAAAACAATTATTATTGAGTTCAGACTTTCAAGGCACAGCTTGGCTCTTCGCCCTCCTTGGAATAACGAAGGAGGGTTTTCGCAATAACGAGTCAGGGCTTAGGTGTCCTGTGGCACTTCGTCAATCACTTTAGAAGGGGCGATGGCCATGCTCCTCATCTCGCGTGATGCTGTCAGTTGAAATCATACTGAGGCGACATGAATTCAAAAATGAGCGCTGTTGCTCGAGCGATTGTGTTTGGCATGCTGCTATTGACATTGCTCCCCAGAACGACAACAGCAGAGCCAACGTTCCACCCCACGCAAAGGGTCAAAGTGATCAAGGTCAATAATGGTCAGGAAGTCTTGGTTGAACTGGAAGGTCAGGGACGAGCCGTGCGATTAGCCTGTGTTCAAGCGCCTTTGACTCAACAACAACCTTGGGCCAAGCAAGCCAAAGACTCTCTCTACAGGTCCTTGCCACAAGGCACAGTTGTTGTGATGGAATTAAGAGGACGTGATGTCTACGGGCGCATTGTTGCGCGGCTGATCAACGATGGGAGCGATGTCGCAGAACCCCTTGTTGCGGACGGCAGCATTTTTGCCTACGACGGTTATGTTGGCCGCTGTGACGACCTTCCCTACCGAAGTCTGGAAAGGCAAGCAAAAGATCGGAAATCAGGGCTATGGGCCGTACAAGGCGGTGTTGAAAGACCGTGGGACGTAATTGAAACGTACCAGATCCAAGGAGAACCCTAGGTTGTCAGATTGGTAAAAATAGCAACAACCCTTTTTGAAAGTCCAAGTCTTAATAGAGTGGGATTGAAATTTTTAATGAGTTACGAGCCTGGGAGTACAGATTGTCGGTTGCTGATTGATGCCAAGCACCATCTTGAGAATGCGCTTTTGACTTTGTATTCAATGCCACACACAGATCATATTCAACGCCAGCTGAAAGCCGTCTATAGGCAGCTTGAGGGAATGCATGATCTCAAAAGGGCTGGCGGATCTCAAGTTTCACTACAAAATGCTGACTGGTATTCGAACTCAGCTCAGTCCTGAATTCTGACTCGTCCGCATTGAGTTTGTAAAAATGAACCATTGACGCCAAACTGTGTGGGGTAACACGTCTTGTCATCATGTTCGAAAATCGTGATCGTCCTGCTTGGCTCAATTGGCTGTTCCTTGCAATTTTCCTTTGGAGTTCCTGGCAACTAGCCGGTTTCTGGTTTGAACAATTACGATGAGAAGTTGAAGCATAGTTTTTAGAGATAGGAAAGATACATTAATTTCAAAATTAATACACCTAAAGCATCAATAAATGCGCAGACTATTACATTGCCTAATCCATTAAATCAAATCTAATGAGTTAGCCAAAACAATTGGTTCTTTATCTAATCAAAGCCAATTTATTATTCATCAGGGGTGCTTATATTTCTTTTGACTGTGCTTCGTACAATCTTCATCGTCCCGAAGGTATCAAGAGCCAGGGGCTGCGTATGATTAAACCAACGTTCAATCGCTTCGAGCTCCTTCTCCTTGCAATGACGAAGCATCTCAACAAGACGTAAATCCATCAATCAACCTTTGATCCAACCTCATTAATTTAAAAGTTTTTTTAAAAAAGGTGCGATAATCTATCACAATCAAGAGTTACAAATGATCCAATTTTTTTGTAATTGGAGCACGATGCAAGATCCGTACTCCATAAACGAGGCTAGTCTCTTAGTTGTAGGGATAACTATTCGGGACAAAAAATTGTTCGTTGATTGGCGGTCTTGTGTATGAAGGTCGTTCAGGTCTTGGTGGTAGTTCAATCGCTGGCGGGGTCATATCTTCCCAAGGAACTTTGCTCAGCAAATGCCTTAAACAATTGAGTCTTGCTCTTCTCTTGTCGTCAGCCTCCACCGTAAACCAAGGTGCCTCAGGAATATTTGTTCTGGCAAACATGTCGTCTTTTGCTTCAGAAAACTCGACCCAACGATTACGCGCTTCAAGATCCATCGGACTGAGTTTCCAACGTCTTGTGGGGTCATCAATCCGCGATTGGAAACGTTCTTCTTGCACCGTATCGCTCACAGAAAACCAATACTTCAATAACAAAACGCCATTTCGAACCAGCATCCGTTCAAACTGAGGACAGTCTTCAAGGAAAGCTTCGACTTCATTTGGAGTCGCGAATCCCATCACGCGTTCAACACCTGCTCGGTTGTACCAGCTACGGTCAAACACCACAATTTCTCCTGCTGCAGGGAAATGTTCCACGTAGCGCTGGAAGTACCACTGGGTCTTCTGACGGTCAGAAGGTGTTCCCAAGGCCACAACACGCGCCCCGCGGGGATTTAAAGGTTCGGTCAGCCGTTTAATCGTGCCTCCCTTACCCGCTGCATCTCGTCCTTCAAAAAGGACGATCATGCGAAATCCTGTCTCCTTAATCCAATACTGCATTTTGACGAGTTGGGACTGAAGCTTTTCCAGCTCTGACTCGTAAAGTTTTTTCTTGAGGCGTTCACCGTGATGCCCCTGCACTTCCAGCAATTCTGAGGGCGCCGCGATGTCTTTCTTGCTTCCTTCAAGCGCCTGGATCATCACATCCGTTTGTGATTCATCAGACTTCACCTTGTTCTTTTCACTGTGTTTGTGCTTTTTAGTCTCTTTATGGCCCATGAGGGATCGTCTACCGGCCACCTATTAGTGGCGCCAAAGGACGAAAAGGGGGTGAAAAGTCAGGTTTTCTCAACGTTATCCACCAATAGTTGCAAAGGTAATGACAAGCAGATAGCAAAACGTCCTGGATCTGTGATTTTCGCGGCGCCCTGTGAATGCCTGCAATCAAGATGACCACCATGGAGACGTGCAACGTGAACAACAATCGCTAAGCCCAAACCACAGTGCCCCTGTCCGCCCCGAGAAGAGTCAAGTCTGTGAAAAGGTTGAAGTGCCTGTTCCCATTGACGCATTGGCATGCCATCACCCTGATCCCAAACTTCAATGGAACACTGATCTCCTAACCGGAGCAGTTTCAGGACAACTGGTGGCTCTCCGTAGGTGAAAGCATTGTCAACCAAGTTGGCAACAGCACGACTTAAAGCGACAGGTTTCACCATGACCTCAAGCGGTTCCAGTTCGAGCTGCAATAGATCTGCAGAATGACTACTCGCCACCTCGCCGAGCAGCTGATCTAGTGGAACAGGTACGGAAGGTTCCTCGTCACCTCCTCCTGCAAAGAGAAGAAACTGACCGGTGATCCGTTCCAGAGATTGCAAATCCCCAGCGCAACGGTCCCGTTCTGTAGCAGTGAGTTGTGGTAATGAGAGGCGAAACTTCAAACGCGTAATCGGTGCGCGTAAATCATGGGCAATACCAGCCAACATGGTGGCTCGCTCATTTCTGTTCGCAGCCAGACGCCTCACCATCGCATTAAACCTGCGAGTGAGCCTTTGAACCTCGGGAGCTCCTCGAGCCGGTACCACATCGGGACCAACGCCCTCCCCAACACGAGACAGGGCCTTTTCCAATCCACGCAGAGGTGCCTCAACCTCGACAATGAGAAACAGCCCTCCACAGATCATCCCCGCGCCAACAAGAGACAAACCCAGCAAGGTGGGCTCGGGTGGCCAGCTCATTGGGGTCCGCATGTTGACCCTTAGCCAGATCGGCTCCAACGGTGAAATCAATTCAATCCAAATCCCCCTTTCACCCTGATGGTCACGATCTGCCACCACCATCGGGCAATGGGATAAGCGTTCACAC
>WTGE01000435.1 GCA_011525445.1 Synechococcus sp. CO36386bin_37 | reverse complement strand
GAATAACACTTTTCGTATTAAGATTCGTACCCCGCTTTATATTGCATCCAATTTAAACAATAGCATATTTTGAAGGAGTTAACCAAGTGAGATCCAATACAAAATCGATTCCCATCTCTTCGGTGTGATTAACAAAAATCAGCACTATGCAGAACACGAATCACGACGTATTGATCTGGATCAATGTTCGATGCAACAACTACACTTGATGTCAATCAGCTAACAGGCTTCGAATCTCATACCTATGACTCCAGCCTGGACAACATGACCGACGGTCTTGCTGTCTTCAAGAGCAGACATGGACGCTAATCAGCACAGTACTTAAAAATCAGAACAATGAAGATCAGCTCCAAGTTTGAAACACACGAGAAATCAAGATCCCGGCCCATTCAATACACATAGGGAAATAGCCAAAATGTGCTCACTGCATATCGACTGAGCCTTCTGCAAGCTGGGTCCATCAACAAAATAAATTGCTTTAACTCCTAAAAGAAAACAAATTGAAAACGATGAGCGATTTTTACAGTGCTCTGAACAATTGGAGCTGGCCTCTTGCTGTCATCCTTTCAACTTTCTTTTAAGTCGCTCTCTTATTCTTATAGCAAGAGCAGGAATCCGAGTAGAAATTTTTACTCGCGTTCCTATCCTTGTTAGTACTGGTCGAGAGCCGATCAAAGCTGAAGTTGGAAAGGTTCGAATATAAGAAGATCGAGGCACTAAATTTAAAAAAATTTTTTCTTGATTCACGATTGATTCTTCTTCATTCAAAGAGTAACACTGTAGGAGGGTTCGACTGTACATTAGAACCACATAACAAGATCCATTACCAAAAGTGGTAAATAGCCAAAAATAGCTACTCTCGATTATTGTTCAAGTCTAGATTAGTAGCGCATTGTCCCAGAAACATTGATCGTTTTGGCTCATCCAATTGACATGAATGAATTCTAACCTTCATGCTTCAGGAGGCGCTTAAAAGCTGAAACTCACACCCGTACCAACATGGTGATTCCAACCCGTTCCCCAGCCTTCACCTCCTTCAGTACTGTAAATAGGTTTCCAGTGAGCAAATAAAACCACTTTTTCAGCAAGTGGATACTCCAACTCAATTTCCCCACCCCAATCGGTTCGTTGAGAAAGGCCCGAATATTCACCAGGCGAATAAAAACGAGGACCTGCCGTCAGAGTGATGTTGAGCATGTCAACGAAAAAACCAAAGCCAAGCCACGTATCGGTGTAGTTGCCAATGAATACACCGTCTGTTTCCCAGCCCGTCCGGTTTTCTACAGAAACAAAAACTCCATCCATGATGGATTCCAAACCATCTCCTAATGCAAAATTAAGATCGCCATCACCAAAGGCATAAACAATTTTCGCACCAACTTCATTCTTAAGCCCAACACTGTCTTCACCCTGATTGCCTGTCACGTAATAGGGCCACCAGGACAAAGACAAAGCAAGCCGGTCGTTGGGTTGATACCGCGCCTGAAGGTAACCCTTGATATCAGTGCGACGGTACGGTGCACCCGAGCCATGGCCATGTCCTTCATGACCGCCATGGGACTCACTGTGGTCACCTGCCTGCGCATCCCCATGATCCTCGGCGTGATCCCCATGATCTTCAGAGTGTTCATCTCCATGATCCTCGGCGTGATCTCCGTGATCTTCAGAGTGATCATCTCCATGATCATCAGCGTGATCTCCATGATCTTCAGAGTGTTCATCTCCATGATCCTCGGCGTGATCCCCATGATCTTCAGAGTGATCATCTCCATGATCCTCGTGATGATCGCCCTCTTCAACGTGCACCCTCCCATAAAAGTGCTCGGCTTCACCCCACACAAGGGCAGGACCGATCTGTGCTTCGATGGCAAAACTTCCATTATTGGGTAGGCCCCATTCCATCACCGCGCCGAATTGGCCATCAATCGCATAATGCTCAGGGCGGCCCTCGAGATTGGTTTCAAAACCACCATGGCCCTCGATGGTGATGACTGGTCTTGCCTTGAATTCACCAGGCTTGAGCTGTTCGCCGCCAGCGGAACCATGGGCTTGAACGGATCGATGGACGAAATCACCACCGAGCAAAAGCGAAGCAATTGCACCGCCTTTGAGAAGATAACGTATATACAAATTCATAGCGAAAAGAAAGGGTAAAAGTGAATAGAGATCAAAAAGGGGGTTAGCGAATTGCAGCCCATCGTTGTTGAAGTTGAGAGGCTCCTTGTTGATTGCAATTCCCACCTTGAGCATCAACAAAGGTGCAAATATTGGTCGTGGCTGTTTGAACCAGACTTTTTCCTGGCGCCTGACCATCGGCAAATAGCGTTGGCTTGGCAATCGGTACACCGCTGCTACGGCTGATCCTTCTCATTGTTTTGGAGGGAGGAAGAGAATCAGGAAAGATGGCTTTACTACCTGAGGATTTGATGGCTTTACTGATGGCAGACAAACTGGATGGGCGCAACGTACCTCCAGTGGTGTAGTCATCCAAAACGGGCAATTCGCGAATCCCGTAACGAGAGGCGAGAAAAGAAAAAGCCCGATGACCAGTTACCAAAACGCGCTGCCTCTCTGGAACAGTTGCAACTTGTTGACCAATCCAGTTCCCGAGAGAATCCAGAACACGATTCATCTGATTGCGGCGTTGACTGATTGCAGCGTCACCATTGGCATCAAACAATGGCTTAATATTCCAAGCAATAGTATTAGCCATTGCCTTGACATTGGCAGGATCATGCCAGATGTGGGGATCATTCAAAGAGTTATTGGGTACTGCACTTTTACCAACATGAATCACAGTGCCAGGGGTGCTGATCTTGTTCAGAGCTGGTGTGAGGTTGTAACCGTTCAGTAAAACAACCTGAGCTTTAGCTAAATTTCCTCGATCCACTGGACGCAATGCCAACGAATGGGGATCGGAACCAGGCTTGATCAAACAAATCACATTTGCCTCAGAACCCACTAAAGTTTTGGTGAGATCACAAAGAATCCCATCCGCAGCCATTAACGTTGGGGTTGAGGTGCTTCCAGCCGCCAACAGAGTGCTGGCCATGGTTAGTGATGCGGAAAGGGGCACACGAGAGCTTGAAATTGATTAAATGATAATGATTCTCAAGATAATTGCTAGCGATTGGTCCAAGCCAGTGGGCAAAGCATCACAACACAAGCAACCCCGATCAAAGGACCTGGGGGGAGATTGAGAAGCAAAGCCAAGAGGAAGCCTCCTCCACTCAACGCCAATCCAACCAAAGCTGCCTGGACCATGGCGGCTCGAAGACTTCCTACACGCCGCAGACCAGGAAGAACCGGCGCACACAGCAGACCAATCACCAAAATGACCCCCACAGCTGCCATCGCACTGACGATGACAACGGCCGTCACTGCCGAAAGGGCAAGCCTCAACCCCCGCACCGGCAATCCAGCAGAGATGGCACCCTCAGGATCAACCCCCAAATACACAAGTTCTCGATAACGACTGCAGAGAAGCCAACTCAAGGTCAGGAAGGCAAACATGACGCGAGCCACGTCGGGCCACCCCACCGTCAGCAGATCGCCGAACAACAAGGCCTCAAGATCCAAACGCAAACTCAACAGCGGGATCAGCAAAACACCGAGACCTAAAAAACCCGCCAACACAGTGTTCATCACAGCTTCTTCATTGAGCTTGGAATGACGCTGCAAACGTTCCGCTAACAAGGATCCAAGAATCCCGCTGACAACACCCCCTAATGCAGGATCCAAACCAAAGGCTACGGATATGGTTAATCCTGGGAGTACGGCATGAGAGATGAGATTGGCCTGGAGTACACGGCGTTGTGTCACGAGCAGCGTTCCAGTGACAGGACATAAAATTCCCACCAAAATTGCCATCAACAGTGGCAACAACCAGAAAACGATCTCATCCACAATGATGATTTCCCGGATTAACTAAACCTTTTAAAGCGCGTCGCACCTCCTCAGGAGGCCCATCGGCAAGAACACGCCGATTCAAAACGATGACACGGTCATAGGAGTCCAGCGCATCACCCCAGTCATGACTACTAACCAACAAGG
>WTGE01000024.1 GCA_011525445.1 Synechococcus sp. CO36386bin_37 | reverse complement strand
CAAGTCTGCTCCAAAGATTGTGGAGCGGATGATGTTCAGGATTCGCTCCTAACTCCAATTGTGCATCAGCCTGTTGTCTGCGAATAGCCGTGAGTTGTTGTTGGAGCGCTATTCGGTTGGACTGTTTATCTTTGAATGTTGAGGGATTGGGTGGTTGACCTTGAATTAAATGAATTTCTGACTGAAATTCCAACGCTATTGAATCAAGCAGAGATGAGAATTGTTGATGTAGTTTTGGGATGTTTCTTGTAGGCCAGATGTATTGTGTGGCCCAGAGTGAAATAACAATTCCCAATCCTGTCCAAAACAATCGTAGCGGCCCCCATATGATTTCGATTTCTTCATGGACAAGCCAACCCATTACAATGATATTTCCGGCAACTTTATAACCTACTTGTAAGCCTAAAATCCCTCCAAAAAATCTTGTTGATGCCAATGCGAGTCCGATTCCTAAAGGAAGTGGAAGGTTTAGGCCTCTCGAAAAGATGATCAAGATTATGATTCCCATCAGTGATCCCAGTAGTCTCTGTATACCTAGCTTTAAGGAACCGCCGTAACTACTTGATAACACAGCTGCTGTTGTTAACGGTAGATAGATTCCAAAGGGAATTGAATTAAGAAGTCCTAACCCGGCACTGAGTCCAGTCACCAAGGCAAGTCGTAATTCTTGTTTGTTGATGATCATTCGGTCTGATCTCCTGCGAGGACCTGATCCAGCATCTTCTGACTTCTGATCAGGCGAATAACGCGCGTACACTCTTCTTCGAGAAGTATCCGTTGTGGAGCACCAAAAACAGAATCAAATTCGCGAATTTGGAGTTTCTGCCAGCCAGGATTATTTTGTGGGTCTAAATACGTTGCTAATTCTGGTACAAATAAGTAGTTGTGTTTCAGTTCTATGGCCTCGAGAAGTCGTTCGGCAAGCAGCCAATGTGAATGCAGGGCGCGCCAGATACTGATGCGTTGTTCCCAACGACCTTTCAGAATTTGATGTTTTGTTTGGGGACTTCTTTGTTTCTCAATATTCAGCAGACGTTGAATTTCTAGGATGTCTTTAGTTACGGAACCAGGTTGAAGTGGTGGTGGTATTGAATTCCTTCCTTGTAGGGTTTGACTATGTTGATGCATGCGCGTTGTGAATGCGTGCATTAATTTTTGATGTATGACTTCCATCTGTAGAAGACGATTCCTGGGCCAAAGTAATCTGCTTGTTACTAAAGCAACAAAAATACCAATTAATGTATCTATACTTCGATTGAGAATATAGTTCCAATCAAGCTGTGTGTAATCTTTGATTCCTAGAAAAATTACTGTAATCACCACTGCTGTCGATAAGCCTCCTGTCCAGCCCAGGCTTCGCAGGACAGGGACTGTGATCAGAAGACTTACTAAAATTCCAATCCATCCTGAAAGAATCGTATGGACAACAAATACAATCAACCCACCACAGACTGTTCCAAGTATCCTTCCTCGAGCGGCATTGAATGTGTTTTCATCCTGATCATCGACCACGAAGATGACAGCCAAGAGTGGATACCATACAAATTCGATTCGATCAAAATATAAAGCTATCGCGCAAGTGATCAGTGCGCTAAGACCCAAGCGTAAACTTTGCTTGATTAAATTATCATTCATCGCAGATAATTAATAGCTTGACTGTTAATAAAGCAATTCGCTATTGTTGTTGTTATTTATGCTCTTGGCCGGGACTTCAGATGGCCATTGGGTGTCTAAGTAGCTAATACCATCTTGGTAAAAAGGTTGTGAATGCAATCGATTAGCTTGAAAATTAGTTGTTGCCATAGATGTCATTAACTTTCCAAGCTCCATAGGGCTCATGTCTGTTTCTACATTTCTGCCTGCGGCTGTAATTAAGGCAGGAAGGCGGACAATGTATTGAGGCTGAATCAGTTTGTTAAAAAGGCTTCTCAAAACGAGCTGTTGACGGTCCAGGCGCCCGAAATCACCCTCTTCATCATGGCGCCAGCGCAAAAATCCCTCTAGGTCACGACCTTTTAAGGTTTGAGGGCCGGCTTCAAGGTCAATCAATAATCCTTGACTTCGATCTCGGTAGTAGAGGCGCTTCGGCACATCAACTTCCAAACCGTCAAGGATCTCACTGATTGTGCGAATGCCTTCGAGGTTGATCAGAATATGGTGATGGATAGGCATATCCATGAGTTCTGTGAACTCTGACTTAACGGCCTCAAGACCTCCTATGGCATGAAGAGCATTGGCTTTCATTGGACCGAAGCGTCTCGATTCAAGGAAACTATCTCTGGGTATCTGAGTGATTGAGGTGTCGCCGCTTTTGACACTCAACACAAAAATCGTGTCCGTGTTGCCTCCGCCTGCATCCATTCCCAAGACAACGATATTCTGATCACTGAAGAGGGTCCAGTCTTCCAGAGGATTGCTGACTGGAATCAGGTCGGGAAGCTCTGCAGAAGGAATCAGGGAACGACTGAGAGGTATTGACAACAGCAAACCTCCCAGCAGTCCAAACGATGCTGCAAGGTACAGAGACTTTTTACTGGAGATTCGTTTTTGGCCCTTCATAACCCAATCTTAGGACTTATTTTCTGTTCGTCTCCAACAGTTCATGCATGGGCTCGTTTTGTATTGTTTAATGCAGCGGGTCACTGATCATCAGAGCTGGACAGGCCAATTGGTACACCAGATTACTGGTCCGATCACTGGCGGGAATCGGAAGACCTGCCACTCGTCTGCGTTGCGATCGCAAGATGACCATGTCGTGGTCTTTGCTGAACCAATGGATCTTCGAATCAATGCCAGGCCCTTCAATCAGGCTGACTTGTACGTGATTGTTGCTGACATTGCGTGGGCACCAGCTCATGAGTTGGTGTTCCATCCAAGACCGTTCATGACGGTTGAAGCGCGGATCGTGAATGTGGAGGAGGGTGATGCGTGTTTGCGTTTGGACTCTGGCGGTTGAGACAAATCTCAGGGCAAGCTCGAATTGCTCTCTGGCACTGGCCGATAGATCTTTGATGGGAACGAGAATACGATTGAGTTCACTGAGTTCGCACTGGCCAAGCTTGGCGACCACTACTGGGCAGTGAGCTGTGCGACAGACCCCATCGACCAGGTCTCCAAGCAGCCAGTTTCGGAGACGGTCTGGTCGGCCTGCTCCGATCAGCATTAGATCGGCACCTTCCTCCAAAGCGCTTCTGCTCATGCCGGCAGCAATGTCATCATCCAAACGAAGCAAACACTTTGTTCTGGCTGTGAGGACAGTTCCGTGAGCTGATGCCTGACTCAGCCTTGCTCTTGCGGCAGCGATGGCGCTATTTAAGCCACCACGGGCTTCTTCAAGGCTCGGACTCACCAGAGCGAGAGGAAGCAGCAGACCCCTTTGATCGACTTCTCCCTGCGAGAGTCGTGCGGCCAGACTCAACAGGCTGAATTCCGTCTCTGGATTTGCAACAGGCACCACAACCCTGAGAGGGCGACGGACCACTTCCCCGGGCTTGTCCTGGTTGTTGTCTTTCTGTTTTGGATGACGGTTGGACCGTTCATCGGGTTCCATCAGGCTCACCACGGAGCGAGTGGTCAGGGTTGGTCCGAGCGTTGCAGTGACGACCATGACGGCAAGAACACTGTTGAGAACTGTGCTGTTCAGCAGACCAGCCTGAAATCCGATGAAGGCCGTGGCAAGAGTGGCTGCCACCTTTGGCATCGCGAGGGACCACATCAGCAGCACCTGATCGGAGTTGTAGCGGAACCAGCGTCCGGCAATCAAAGCTGCAAGTGCTTTGCAGCCCAAGGCTCCAGTGAGCATGAGCGCAGTGAACTCAATATTGCTGATGCTGTCTGCAAGGCTGCCAAGATCGAGTAGCAGACCTAAATGAATGAAGAAAATGGGGATAAACAGGGCTCCGCCAACAAAGATGACCTGCTCCTTAACCTTGCCCTCCGGGAGCACGGAATTCACGGCTAGACCAGCAAGAAAAGCGCCAACGATCTTCTCTACACCTGCCAGTTCTGCTCCTAGAGAAGCCACGAATAATGTCAGTAAAACCGCTAGGAAAACTCTGCCATCATCAACAA
>WTGE01000297.1 GCA_011525445.1 Synechococcus sp. CO36386bin_37 | reverse complement strand
AAAGGTGTGAAGTCGGAATCACTGTTTGGTCGCCCCGGTGAAATCACCCCGGAGCAAAACAACATGGGTGTTGCCGTTGGCATCGGTGGCTTGCCCAAGGAGGGGGCTGTCTATCTGTTCTACACACCCACATCCACAAAGCCTCAGACGCTGACGCTGCGGGATGTTCCCAATGGCGACAATGCCTTCTGGTCGTTGACGGTTTACGACAAGGATGGTTTCCCCAGCGGCAGCTCTTTCAACCTCAACAGTGCCTTTGCGAAGTCCAACGCTGCTGGTGATGTGGTGATCAACCTTGGCGGAGACAGCACGCAAGACAACTATCTGGAGATTTATCCGGGCTGGAACGCCACCTTCCGGATCTACAACCCGAAGCCCGCATACTTCGATGGCTCATGGGTCCGTCCGGAACTTGAGCTTAAATAGCCCCTCATCGCAATGGTTTGGCACAGATGGGCAAGCTTGCGGCTGACGAGGCGTATGAAACACGTGGTCTGGCAAGCCCCTTGTCGGTGCCAAGCCTGAATGGCGTTCTTTTCGGACCATTCGCCATCGTTCGACCTTTTATTTCTCTATACCTTTAAAAAGAAGTCGATTGCATCGAATGGTGAGCGCAACATGGATGAAGGGAGCCTTTAAGGGGCTGTCTCTTCTGGCCCTATCGGGTGTTTTGTTCGGTGTGCCCACCAGAGCCCAAGCAGGGGATGATGCTGTTCCCCCGGGTTTCACCACCCCGATTCCGCCTGAGTTGCTCACCCCCGACAAGGTGCGCACTTCAGTCGGCACCTTCCGCTTCTTTGATGGCATGCCCGATGCCGCCACTGTTGATACCAGTTTTGACAACCTCAAGTTCATCCGGGCTTATGAAACCTTTCTCACTTTGATGCCTGCTGCCAGCATCGAGATGCTGCGTGCAGGTCATGCTGGGATGGGGGTGGATGCTTACAACAAAGTGATGTTGATGGCGCCGCTGAATTCCAATCCGTTGTTCCTCACCGGCAACACGGATACGGTGTACGGCTCTACTTTCTTCAACTTGAAGGAAACCGGTCCGATGGTGATCGAAATTCCTGCGGGTCTCGGCCCTGGAACCATTAATGATGCCTTTTTCCGCTTTGTTGCTGATACCGGTGCGCCAGGCCCCGATCGGGGTAAGGGCGGTAAATATCTGATCCTGGGTCCAGATGATGCTGAGCCGGCGAATACGGATGGCTACTTTGTGTTTCGCTCTCCCAGCTACTCGAACTGGTTGATTCTGAGGGCTTTCCTCGATGACGAGGGTAAGCCTGATCAGGCTGTCGCTAACTACAAAGAAGGCTTAAAGTTATATCCACTTGCTTTGAAAGCTGATCCTCCTGAAATGATTTTCGTTCAGGGGGGAGATGGTGTCTATAACACCGTTCACGCGAATAACTTTCACTTCTTTGAAGAGCTGAATGTGGTGATTCAACGGGAGCCGATCAGTCTGCTTGATCCTGAATTAAGAGGTCTGGCTTCGTCGATCGGACTTGAAAAAGGTAAGACGTTTGCACCCAGTGCCCAGGATCGAGCTCTCCTGGAGGAAGCGGTGCAGGTTGGCGTTGCTTATGTGCGTGCTGACATGGGCAAACCTCGCAATCAAGAAGTCTATTTTTACGAGGGCAAGCAATGGTTTACCCCATTTGGTGGTGGAAGTCATGACTGGCTGATTGATGGAGGAAAGGGTGGTCGTAATCTCGACGCTCGCAACAATTTCTTCTGGGGTTACACCGTCAACACACCAGCCATGGTGTTGAAAATGGTGGGTGTTGGTTCCCAGTACGGCGTAGTGGCGACGGATGCCAACGGCGCTTACCTCGACGGCAGCAAGACTTACAAATTCACGGTTGATGCCGACGTCCCCGCGAAGGACTTCTGGTCGATGGTGGCTTATGACCCGCAGACTCGATCAGAGTTGCAGACCGATCAGCTGCTTCCCAGTAAGAACAGCAAGCGCAATCAAGACATGGTTGTGAATGCTGACGGCACCATTGATCTGTATTTCGGACCCACAGCGCCGAAAGGCATGGAAGCCAATTGGATTCAGACAGTTCCGGGCAAGGGATGGTTTGCCGTGTTCCGCCTCTATGGCCCGCTTCAGCCCTGGTTCGATAAAACCTGGCAGCTCAATGACATTCAGCCTCACGGTTGAGTCCTGAATTTGATTCCACCCACCTTTCAACCTCAACCATGACTGTTTTGAATCGCCTCCCATTCACTGTTCTTTCTGCTCTATGTCTGGCCTGCAGTGGATCGGCTCTTCATGCTGCTGATGCGGTACCCAAGGGCTACAACACACCGATTCCTGTTGATGTGCTGACCCCGGATTCGGTGAAGACCCGGATCGGGACGTTCAATTATTTCGATGGTTTCCCCGATGATGAAACCATGCGTAAGGCTCGCCGTCAGGTGGATTTAGGCCGGGGGGTGCAGACGTTCTTGAATTTCATGCCGGCTGCATCGCTGGAGATGCTCTATGTGGGGCATCGTGATGGCTATGGCCTTCAGACGAATCGAGACATCGGCTTGTTTGAAGATCTGATGAGTTCTGAGTCTCTCTGGCTGACAGGCAACACCGACACGGTATATGCGTCTGCCTTTATTGATCTCAGTCAAGGCCCCATGGTTGTTGAGGTGCCTGCCGGTACTGGCCCGGGCACCGTCAATGATGCCTTTTTCCGATTCGTGATTGATATGGGCGGCCCTGGCCCAGATAAGGGCCGTGGCGGCAAGTATCTGATCCTGGGTCCAGGCCAGTCGGCGCCTGCTGATGCCAGCAACTATTACGTGGCTACCACCCCGAGTCTGATCAATTGGGTCATTCTGCGTGGTTTCCTTGATGCTGAAGGCAGCACTGAGACGGCCAAAAATGCCTTCAAGAATGATCTGAAGATTTATCCCTATGCCCAGAGGGCGAATCCGGTTCCGAACAGGTACAAGAATCTGACCGGTTTGAATGTGAATACCATTCATGCCAACGATTTCAAGTTCTATAAGGAGCTGGATGATGTGATTCAGCGTGAGCCGTCGGACGTGTTCTCCCCCGAGTTGCTGGGTATGGCCTCGGCGATCGGCATTCAAAAAGGCAAGCCATTCAATCCCTCACGCGAACAAAAGGTCTTGCTGACAGAAGCCGTTGCCATTGGCAATGCCACCGCTCGTTCGATCCTGTTTTCCCCCCAAGACCCCAAGGCCTACATCTATCCCGGCAAGGCTGGTTTCTGGCAAACCGGCTTTCCCGGAGGCAGCCACGAATATCTCGTGGATGGCGGCAATGGCGGCCGTGACATGGATGGCCGCACGCTGTTCTTCTACCTCGCCACGGTGAACACGCCGGCGATGGCTCTGGAGCTCCCCGGCGTGGGATCGCAATACGCCTTCAGCTCAAGGGACAGCAGCGGTGCCTACCTGGATGGGTCCAAAACCTACAAACTCAACATTCCAGCCAATCCCCCAGCGCAGCGGTTCTGGTCGTTCGTGGTCTACGACCCGCAGACCCGTTCGATGCTCCAGAGCAAAGAGATGCCCTACCCCAGCAAGAACGATAAGCGCAATCCTGAGATGGTAAAAAATGCTGACGGGAGTATTGATCTCTACTTTGGGCCGGAAGCCCCAGCCGGCAAGAAAGCCAACTGGGTGAAGACGGTTCCCGGCAAGGGTTGGTTTGGCATTTTCCGTCTCTACGGCCCAGGCCAGGAGTGGTTCGATCGCACATGGAAACTCGGTGCTATCGAACAGCTCTGATCGTTGATGTGGACTCGCACCAGTGGGTAAACCACTGATGCGAGTCATCCGGGCTTTTGTTGTTGTTTACTCCTGTCTCCATGTCTCGTTCAGTTGATGTTGTTGTGATCGGCGGAGGATTCGCCGGTATCACGGCTGCACGTGATCTTCAAAAGCGTGGGTATTCCACCCTGGTGCTGGAAGCGCGGGATCGTCTGGGCGGTCGAACCTGGTACAAGGAGGTGAACGGTTTCCATGTGGAACTGGGTGGAACCTGGATCCACTGGACCCAGCCGTTTGTCTGGGCTGAGAAAGAACGCTATGGCCTTGAGATTCAGGAAACACCTGGTT
>WTGE01000405.1 GCA_011525445.1 Synechococcus sp. CO36386bin_37 | reverse complement strand
CGTCAGAGCATTCAGTGTGGAAAAGACAATCGCAGCTGTGATCGCCAAAGCGATGGGCTCATAAAGCCGACCAATCGATCCTGGAATCAACAGAACTGGAACGAATACCGCCACGAGAACCAGCGAGGTGGCCACGATCGCTCCAGCTAATTCCTGCATAGCTGTTTGTGCAGCCTCCAGGGGTGAGTCTCCTTTTTCGATGCGATCGGCAATTTCTTCGCTCACAACGATTGCATCATCAACAACAATCCCAGTGGCCAGAATGAGTCCAAACAGAATCAGGCTGTTGATGTTGGAACCGCTCAGACGGATCACCAACAAGCTGCCAACCAATGCAACAGGCACGGTGATTCCTGGCACCATGGCGAGTCGCCATCGACCCAGGAAGAGCACAAGGACGACGAGGACGAGCAGAACAGCATCGCGGAGTGTGGTGAGTGTGCGATCGAGATTGGTCTGGATCGTGTCAGCGCTATCCACGATGGTCTGCATGGTGATTCCAGGTGGAAAGCCCGATTCGAGCTTCGCGAGCTCGTTGTGGATGTTTCGACTGAGAGCCAACGCATTGGCGCCATCCCGCTGATAGATCCCTACGGCAACGGAGCGTTCTCCTTGAAGGTTCATTGCAGCCCGTCCATAACTGCGTTGTCCAAGTGAGACGCGTCCAACATCGCTGAGTCGAATTAATCCTCCATTGGCCAATCGCTTGATGACCAGATTTTCAAGTTGTTCTTGGCTGCGGAGGCGTCCATCCGCTTCCACCGGTAGGCTGAGAAGTTGTCCTGAAGGTGCGGGAGCGCTTCCGAGGGTTCCGATTGCGGCCAAAACGTTCTGTTCAGCAAGCGCTTGGCTCACGTCCATAATCGTGAGATTGGCTTGCTCAAGTTTTTGAGGATCCATCCACAGGCGATACGCCAGTTCACTGCTTCCAAAAACTCGAATCTCTCCGATGCCGTTGATTGGTCTCAGCGATTCACGGAGAGAGCGCTCAAGCCATCCCGGTAGGAATGTCGAAACATATAGGTCGTCTGGATGACTAAAGCCAAGGATCATCAAGAGGTCACTTGATGATCGGCTCACTGTCAGCCCTTGGCGCGTCACTGTTTGAGGTAATCGGCGCAGCGCTAGATTCACCTCGTTTTGAACCTTGATCGCATTCAGTTGAGGACTACCTTGCTGAAAGCGAAGACTGATTCTTGATTGCCCTTCGCTACTTGTTGACTGGATGCTCTCTAGGTCACCGAGACCATTGAGCTGTTGCTCCAGCACAGTAGTGACGCTCTGTTCCACGACTTCCGGAGATGCAGCAGGGAACCGTGCTGTCACACTGACCTGGGTTGGGGCTAACTGGGGAAGGTCTTCCAGACCTAAACCAGTGAGTGATACCAGACCTGCCAGCAGGACGAGCAAGCTGCAGACAACAGTGAAAACAGGCCGTTGAAGAAAAGGCTGTGAGATGGACCGCAAGGCGGCACCTGCTGGAAAAGCAGATTGATCTTGGCAGTTAAAAGCCCCGGCTGAGCGGAGAAATGCTCAATCGGGGAGGAGTTTTTTTGAAGGTTCTGATTTCTAGCTGAACTTCAACTGAGGTTCAGCTCACGCTCCAAACGCCAGCGGCGATCTTTACAAGCTCCTGAACATGAAGAGTGTCACAGAGCAGCCAAGCAAAGACTGCACCACCACAGCCACCCAGCCAAAAACCACTGGTGAATTCGGACCAACCGTTGCGGGTGAAAAGATCGGAAGGGGGATTGTCAACGGTCACATCAGCAGGTGGGATGTGAGGTTGATTCCCCGGCTGGTTGTAAAGAAGGAAGAGAAGCGTGAGGAGATGGACTGCGCCAATGGCCGCAAGCAGACCAGCTGTTGCCGAATAATCGGTATTGCGCAGGGGGCCACAGATTGTGAAGGGCCCGTACAGAAGATATCCAAAGGCAGCACCTGTTTCAATTCCCCTGAAATTGGGGGAAATTCCCTGGCGGTAAAAAGGAAGATTGTTAATCAGCCATTTAATGAAGTAGCCGCTGTTGACGGGTGTAGCGAGATTGCCTACGCAAGGATCGGCGGCAGGAGTGACAGTCATTGAAATCTGATGTCTGAGATCGAATTGCTTGTGTCTGGTTGCGGGTCAGTCGGCTGCGGTAATCGCTCTTCCAACAAGAATGATGAAAACGGCAGGGAACACGATCCCGATCATCGGCACGAACAACACTGGTAACCAGGCTGCTGCAAAATCTCCAGTCATGATCAAGCCCAGGATTGTTAAATCGATTTTAGAGTGTTCATGCTGGGCATTCCCTAATCAGGGTTTCCTGGCGACATAAAAGTTCAATTCAACTCTTTTTAGGGTCGTTTTCAGCGTCTGATGTGATGACTCAGTTGTTTGCGGGTTTGGCAACCATCGTGCTGGCCCTGATTTTGTATGGCCTGGGGCGTAAGCCCAATCGCACTGTGCTGCGCAGCACTGATGTGTCTCAAGTCGTAGCCCTGAACCGTGCCCAGCTTGAACTGGTCCAAGAAGAAGAGGTCGTCGAGGCTGCAGAACCAGCACCAGACGTTGTATGGCACCCCCCTTCTTCGCCTATGGAAAGGCTTGCCTTGCAGGAGTGCTTACGGCAATCCATGGATGGAGGGCCGGATCAACGACTGGAGGCAATCAAGATTGCTGGGCAGTGGGGGCATCATTCAGTGCTTCCCTTCCTGCGTCGAGGTCTGCATGATTTCGATAGTCGAGTTGTGATAGCAGCTGCTGCAGCGCTTGAGCATCGCAGAGGTGCTCCAACATCCCGTTTCGCTCAAATGGGTCGACCCCCTCGCAACGTGGCTCGTATGCGATAAATCGGTCGGCCTTGGCTTTCGTGATAAGTACGGATTAACAGCTCTGCTAGAAGTCCAAAGCAGAACAGTTGAATTCCTGCCAAGCCCAAAACTACCGCCAGAGTGAGCAGAGGGCGATTGCCAATATCAGCACCGAGGAGCTTGATCATCAATAGATAACTGCTGGCGATCATGCTCAGTGCGATCGCAATTAATCCGGCGAAGCCGAAGACGTACATCGGACGCGTCAGGAATCGCTTCATAAACCAAACGGTGAGAAGGTCCATGAGCACCCTGAAGGTGCGGTCGATTCCGTATTTGCTGCTCCCGTATTGCCGAGCCCTGTGATTCACTTTTACTTCGGTGATTCGTGCTCCTTCGATGAAGGCGAGCGCTGGAAGAAACCGATGCAGTTCTCCGTAAAGGCGCATGTCCGCTAGCACAGCCCGGTCATAAGCCTTGAGCGAGCAGCCGTAATCATGGAGCTTCACACCCGTCACTCGCCCAATCAGACGATTGGCGATCCTTGAGGGCAGTTTGCGCTGCAGTTCAGCATCCTGACGTTGATGTCGCCAGCCGCTGACCAGGTCATATCCCTCGCGGAGCTTGGCCAGAAGGAGAGGGATGTCGGCGGGATCATTTTGTAGGTCACCATCCAGACTCACGATGACCTCTCCAATTGCCACATCAAAACCCGCTGCCATGGCAGCGGTTTGACCATAGTTTTTGCGTAGAAGTACTCCAACGACTTCAGGAACGTCCTGGCTGATCTGTTCAAGCACTGCGGCTGTCTGATCGGAGGATCCGTCATTGACTAGCACCAGCTCAAAGGTCTCCCCTGTTGGCCTGAGGGATGCAAGCAGTTGCTCGACCAATTCAGGCAGGCTTTCCTCCTCGTTGTAGAGCGGGACCACGACGGATACAGCGAGACTGATCTTCCCCTGTGCTGCCGGGATAGGGCGTGCTGCTGGGCTCAGTGACATCCAGAAGGGGAGCAACGCCTGCAACTTAAGCCCGCGTCGAGAGGATCTTTTCAGGGGAGTGTGCTGCCGTCATGGCACCGCGTCACTCTGCCTGCACCGCGGAGTTCGGATCGGTAGTGCCGGGCCACAAGGTGTTGGTCAGAGGGATGGATGCTGTCGATGCCAATTCCATTACGGCCGTGCTCTTGACCTGAACTGTGCATATAGAGACCTTTCTCGAGATGGATGCCGACGTGCGTGCAGCGTTGTGGCTTGCCAAAAAACAGCAGATCTCCCGGAAGCAGCAGGTGATCAAGTC
>WTGE01000045.1 GCA_011525445.1 Synechococcus sp. CO36386bin_37 | reverse complement strand
ACCAGGCGCTGCTTGGAGGCTGCAAAGGTTTTCAGCACATCTTCAAAACCTGCCTGAAGCGCTTCCCAAAGACGCGGCACCGCCACCATCACAACGGGTTTCACCCTGGGTAGGTCACGCTTGAGCTGTTTGATCGTGGTGTAAGTCTGCGAGCAGGCACAGGAAAAGAAGTAATACTCAGCACTGCGTTCATAGGCATGCCAGATCGGCAACACACTGAGAACAGGGGAGCCAGGCTCTGGCCGAGCCACGCAACTCAGGCAGCGCATTTGATGCAGCAAGTTGGCATGGCTGAGCGGAACCCCTTTGGGCTGCCCCGTGGTTCCTGAGGTGTAGAGGATGGTGGCGATCGTGCTGATCGCAGTGGCGACGTCCCGCCCGACGGAAGGATCAGGTGCACAGCGATCGGCGCCTGCTGCCAATAGATCAGACCAAGAAGTCACAGAAGCATCAACCACATCCCCTTCGAGCTGCAGGACAAAGCGAAGCTTGCTGCGACGATCCGCCGGTAGGTCCAAGCGTCTCCACAGATCAGCGTTTTGCACCACAAGAGCCACCGCCTGCGCGTCTTCGAGGATGAAGCGCAGCTCCTCCGCTGGAGCGGAGGCACCACGCACGGCGTCGGCAGCACCAGCACGCATCAAGCCCTGGTCGGCGATCAGCCAGCGTGGACTGTTTTCTGCAAACAAACCCACCACATCACCTTGACGAACACCCAAGGCACGAAATCCTTCCGCCGCAGTGGTGATCTGTTGGGACAACTCCGCATAGTTGAAACGCTCCGGATGCACAGCATGGGGAGCATCCACCGCCAACAGCGCACCATGTTGCTGCTCAAGCCATGGCCAGAGCTGATCCACACGTCCTAGCTCCTGCACATGCTGCTGGCGGGCGAGTGAGTTCAACTCCCAAGGCGTAGCTCGCCAGCTGGAAGATGCAAACGAATCCACAACGTTGTTTCAGCTCGCGACTAGGAGTACCACCCAGGATCAAGACCAGCAAGTGAGCACCAGCGAAGAGAGAAACGCTCGGCCAGCGCATCACGCAGGATCGGCTGCACCAAAGCTGGGGAGATATCAGGAATCCAGCTCTGCAGACGATCCACCGAACGATCAGCTATCCCACAGGGCACCACCTGCGTGAACCCCTCCATGGCACAGGAGACGTTGAGCGCCAATCCATGCTGAGTGACCCAGCGACGACAGCCCACCCCGATCGCTGCCACCTTTCGTCCATCCAGCCACACCCCCGTCAGGCCAGAAATCCTTTCACCGGAAAGGTCGAAGACAGCCAAGACGTCAATCACCACCTGTTCGAGTTGGCGCATGTACCAATGAAGATCAGGTTCCCTCCGGCTGAGATTCAGGACGGGATAAACAACCAACTGACCAGGTGCATGGTGGGTCACCTCTCCACCGCGATCAATGCGATGCAAAGGTGCTGGTGGAAATTTCGGATCAAAGCGCAGGTGGTCTTGGTTCGCGCCCCGCCCGAGGGTGAAACAGGGTGGATGTTGAAGAATCCATACCGCTTCGAGCTTCGATTGATCGGCACTGAGGATCCGTCGCTGCCATTGCCTTTGCCACTCCCATGCCCTGGGAAACGGCACGGGCGCATCGGGCTCAAAAAGAAATGCCGAAGACTGCTTTCCTGGTGCAGAAGCAGTTAGTAGGTTGCCGGTAGAACCAGGCAAAGGGGACTGCCATGAAGCTTCTGATCCATGGTCGCAATTTGGATGTGACTCCCGCACTGAAGGAATACACCGAAACAAAACTGGAACGGGCGACCCATCACTATCACGACCTGGTCAAGGAAGCCGATGTGCATCTTTCTGTGGCTCGAAACCCCAGAGTTCCTCAACAAACCGCTGAGGTCACCGTGTTTGCCAATGGCACGGTGATCCGCGCTCAGGAAAGAAGCGAAAACCTTTACGCCAGCATCGATCTTGTCGCCAGCAAACTGGCTCGCCAACTGCGTCGGTTCAAGGAACGCCACAGTGACCATGGGCATCGGACCAACCTCACGGAGACCCATGACGAGCTGACCACGGAGCGTTCAACGGAGGACTCGCTACTTGAAGGGAAAGAAGCTCAGCTACCAAGCCCCGGGGTGCGGCGCAAGTACTTTGCAATGCCAGCGATGAGCATCGACGAAGCGCGTCACCAACTCGACCTGATCGACCACGACTTCTACCTCTTTCGTGACGATCAGAGCGGAGAGCTCCAGGTGATCTATCACCGTAACCACGGCGGCTACGGCATCATCCAGGCGCGAAACTAGAGCCGTCCAAGGCTTCGATGATGACCGCATCAAGGCGCCAGAGGGAGCTTCCAGAGCTCCCTCCCATGATCCATCAAGCCGTTCTGGACCCTCTCCTGAGCGAAGAAGCCCTGTTCAACCTCTGTGACGCCGCCAGGTTGCTCAACTTTGGAGGGCTCTGCTCCAGCCTCTGCCACCTGGAGGCGGTTCGCAGCCGAATCGGGACGAGCAGTCGCCTGCGACTTTTCGCAGTGGTGGACTTTCCCTTCGGCACCATCCCAGCGGAGCTCAAGCGCGCCCAGGCTGAATGGGCTGCCGCCAGAGGAGCGGATGCGTTCGATGTTGTTCCAGATCTCGCAGCCTTAACGGCAGGTAGGGCTGAGGTCTACGCCGAAGAACTGGCTCAGATTTGTGACCTCGGTCTACCGGTCACCGTGATTTTGGACATCAATCGCTTGCATCCGGAGCGCCTGAGCCTGGCGACAGAAGCCGCAATCGATGCCGGCGTCTCCTGCCTGCAAGCAGGCAATGGGTTTGGGGCGGCCACCACCCCCAGCCAAGTGCGCAGTCTCAAGGAGCTGGCCAAGGGTCGTTGCGCCGTGAAGGCAGCTGGAGGGATTCAGCAGTTGGAAGCTGCTCTTGACCTGGTTGAGGAGGGAGCCACAGCACTCGGTACCAGTCATGGTCCAGCCTTGATCCAAGCGCTGCGACATCCGCCTCAATGAGCCCTGAGCGGCGGATCGAGGGCCTGGCTTTAAAGGTTGGTCCCTTGGGGGAACAAGACAGACTGCTGACCCTGCTCAGCGATGAAGCGGGTCTGATTCGTTTGGCCGTGCCAGGTGCTCGCAAACCACGCAGCAGCCTGGCTGCTGCAGTTCCCCTCACCACCCTGGAACTTCAAGTTGGAGGGCGCAGCGGCTTACCTCGAGTGCGCCAGCTCCGGGTTCAGCACAATTTCGGAACCGTCGGCCAGCGCCTGGAGACACTGGCATCAGCCCAAGCCTTGTCTGAACTCGCGATCGCACTGGTTGCCGGCGATGATCCAGTCCATGGATTGCTGAGTGCAGTCCTGATGCATCTCAAGCGACTCGAGCAGTTGGCTCGATCCCAACCGATTGCTCAAAACAAATCCAGGGAAAGTCCTCAACAGAGAAGGGGACCTGAACTCGAGAGTGCGTGTGTGGATCAAACTCTGGCAACACTGGTTCAGGCTTGCGTCCATCTCCTCGCCCTAGGCGGATATGGCGTCCCTCTTCAGGTGTGTTGTCGCAGTGGAGCACCCCTGGACCCACCGATCGGACATTGGGACTGGCGCTGCAGCCTCCTAGCCGAGGAAGGAATCGCCATTGGCGCGCAAGCCGGAGCAGCGATCCAGCTCAACCCTTCCGAACTTGCGCTCCTCCAGCGGTTACCGCAACTTGAATTACCGCAGCGCCGAGACGGCGGATTGATGGGGCCCAGGCGGGTTTGGCTCCGTCTGTTCACACTTTTGGAATTCTGGTGCCGTGTCCACCTCCCGAGGCCCGTGCGCTCCTTCGCCATGGTGAGGGAGACCGTGAAAACCCTCACACCACCCAGCAGTGGAGAGAGTCTTCACACTGCGTCCGATGGTGGGCGATCATGATCCGGCTAATGAACCGATTTTGAGCGGCCCACCTCTAAACAGTCCGGACCCAGCCCTGCCCACAAGCGCCAATCCAGACGGTCGCCGCGGCCTTCAGGCCGTGATCCATCTCGATGGCTTCCGACGCCTCTGGATTGGTCAGATCTTTTCTCAACTGGCAGACAAGTTCTACATCGTTTTGATGGTGTATCTGATCGCCCAGTACTGGGTGACCA
>WTGE01000410.1 GCA_011525445.1 Synechococcus sp. CO36386bin_37 | reverse complement strand
ATTCAGTGGTGGAATGCGCCAACGCCTGGCCATCGCCCTTGCCATCGCGCTGGCTCCACCGCTCGTGATCGCAGACGAACCAACCACCAGCCTGGACGTCGCCGTCGCAGGACAGGTGATGGCCGTGCTTCGCGATCTCTGTGAAGAGCTGGGAAGCGCCCTGCTCTTGATCACCCATGACCTCGCCATGGCTCATCATTGGTGTGAAGGCATGGCCGTGCTGAACGGAGGCCGACTGGTCGAACAAAACCGCAGCGATCAGGTCCTGACCCACCCCCAATCCGACATCGGCAAGCGTCTTGTGGTCTCCGCCAGGGCCAGAGAGGGAGGGAACACGCCGGAGACACCCGCTGGCAAGTCCATGCTGAAGGTGGAAGGCTTGCGCTGTTGGCACAACCTCGGAGGGCCACCCTGGTCACCCAACTGGCTCAAGGCGGTGGATGGGGTGAGCTTCACCCTGCAATCGGGCGAATCGCTTGGAGTGGTGGGAGGCTCTGGATGCGGCAAGAGCACCCTTTGCAGAGCCCTGATGGGACTGGCCCCGATTCGAGGAGGACAGGTCTGGCTCGAGAACCAAAACCTGCTTCAGTTGCGCGGCCAGGAAGAACGACGGGCGAGACGCACGCTTCAAATGGTGTTTCAGGACCCTCTGGCGTGCCTCAATCCAGCCCTCAGCGTTGTCAATGCCATTGCCGACCCCCTGCTGATTCACGGCCTAGCCTCACGGTCAGCAGCCCGAGAAAGGGCGCGGGAACTGCTCGAGCTGGTGGGACTGACACCAGCAGATCAGTTTCAGAACCGCCTTCCCAAGCAACTGTCCGGTGGCCAGCAGCAACGCGTCGCGATTGCACGCGCCCTGGCGCTCGACCCGAACGTGCTGATCTGCGACGAAAGCGTCAGCATGCTTGATGCTGAAATCCAGGCCGAAGTGCTGGCCCTGCTGCGACGCTTGCAACATGACCTTGGCCTGGCGATGATTTTCGTGACCCATGACCTTGCCGTTGCAAGTGGCTTCTGCCATCGCGTGATCGTGCTGGATCGAGGGCGGGTTGTGGAAGAAGGTCCTGGTGATCAGTTGCTGCGCAACCCCGAAGCGGCCATCACCCGAACCCTGGTGGAAGCCTGTCCAAGACTACCCATCGCAACCTCGTGAATTCACCCAGACATCGCGTCAGCGACGCGCAGCGGGTTGTTGAAATCAAGGCTCTCCTCCATGACATCGACGTTGTCCTGTGCCTGCACCCCTTCGTCTTCATGGCCAAGCAACTGGCGACAGCCATGGGAATGGATAGCTCCAAACGTCGCTACTTTTTTTCCTCTCGACAGGAGGCGCTGAGCATTCTTCAGCAGGCGATCAACCCCCATCTCGTTGTGATCTCCGAGACGTTGCGAGATGGATCAGGGATCGATCTTCTTCGCGAGATCAAACGGCTCAATCCTGAGCACCGCTGCATCGTGATCCTTCACGAAAGCAACAGAAATTCCCAACGATTGGCGCGCCAACTGCATGCTGACGCCTGCATCGATGAAGGCAGTCTCCAAGAACAGACAGGCGCCTTGATCGAGGCCCTGAAAGCTGTTCAAAAAAAGCAGAACTATGTTGATCCCAGACTTCAAAGCTTGGATCAACCTGGACCTTCAAACAAAAAACTGCCGCTATCAGAGCGACAGCATGAAATTCTGAAATGGGTGGCTGAGGGTCTGAGCAATCGTGAAATCGCCGCTCAACTCAACATCACAACCAATACGGTGCACGATCATTGGAGCGAAATCATGCGTCGCCTCGAAGTATCCAACCGCGCCAGTGCTGTCGCCACCGCTTTCCGTCTGGGGTTGCTCCCCTAAACCCCTCAGCTCCGATACAAAACCACCCCTTTAGAGGATGGTCATCAGCAGCGAATGGACCGGGAATGGGGGTGTCCATCACCCGATTTCAGCACTGAAAACACTTAGACACAGGTTCTGCGCCAAGAGTCAGATCTTTGTCGTAATTCGGAGCTGAGATGAGTGAGTTCCCCTCCCCGAAGCAATGACTTCAACCGATTCGCTCCAAGTTTCGATCGCTGGAGACCTTTGGTGGAATGGCTTCACTGCTGAAGTCAAAGTCACCAATCCATCCGCACAGGACCTCACAACCTGGAGCTACAGCTTTGAAAGCCCTCACATCATCAACACCTCTCCCTGGGGGGCTGAGATCACTGCCACTCCTCTTGAGAACGGCCTGACGCGCTACACCTTGACCGGAAAGGACTGGGGCGCTCAGATTCCAGCAGGCCAATCGATCACCGTTGGTTTCAACGGAACACAGGGCACCGAACTGGGCAATGAAGGTGAACTGTCTGCGGCTTTGCTGTTTGGCGATGAGCAACAAACGGCTGATCTCTCAGGCGAAGCCGTCATCACGAATGACCCCTTGAGCGAGCAATCGGCGGTGGCGGTGCCGATGCAGGACAACGGCATGGACGATCAGGGCATGAGCCATGACGACGGCATGCACCAGCATTCAACGGGTGCATTCACTGACATCACCGTATGGGGCTCTTTTCATGATTCCAATAACAATTCCGAGCACAACGAGCTGGTCGGCGGACGAACAGCCATCACGACAGAAGCTCTACTGGCTTACAACGGCTTGAGGGATTTTGCAGGATTGCCCCCAGTCGATGTTGAGACTGTTGGCGACTGGGCTTTTGCCAATGGGCTGACCAATAACAGCCAAGCCTGGGGCAACGATCGTGAGGGAGTGGGACTTTGGTTTGCGATGCAAGGCGCCAAGGTGGGCTGGATTGCAGATGAGCAGTACGACCCGCAGATCCTGGCTGACATTCAACGGACAGCCCGACTAGGCAGCCCAAGCGAAGTGATGGCGATGGTTGAACAATTTGGCCATGAAGGTTTTGCAAACTATCTCACCAGCAATCAACTGGAACAACATTTCATCAACACCCTGAAAATGGAGCCCCATTACGGTGGCTGGATGCATGCAAGAACCCATGGGTTTCTTGATATTGAAGGGGTTGCAATTGCCCATGATATCCACCATTTAACAGTCCTGAGCTGGGATCAGAATCAACCCTTCATGAATGACACCTTTGACTGGCCTCAATGGTCTGCCCTCAATGTCAGCGATAACACCGTGATCAACTATTTCCAAGGGATGGTGGAGCTTGACAATCCTCTTTCCGAGAATCTGGAAAACCTCTCTCAAAACAATGCAGATATTGCCTCGGTTGATTCTGAGTTAACTGAAAACACCTCACTTTCAGATCAAGGCTTAACTGCAGAATCGATGCAATCTGACCCAATGACCGGTTCGCCTTTGGCCATCACAATCAGCGGCGATCTCTGGCAGGGCGGCTTCACCGCCTCCATGGA
Organism: Synechococcus sp. CO36386bin_37; assembly: GCA_011525445.1. The sequence continues at coordinate 737 of WTGE01000410.1, read as the reverse complement.
CGTCATTAATGAGAGTGCTGAATCCATGGACGAATGGGGAATTCATTTCACGAGTTCTCATCAATTTTACGGGGAAGCCTGGGGAGTGGATGTGTCCACACAAAGCCTCGGGGATGGACTTTATCGATACGAATTGACAGGAACTGACTGGGCACAATCCCTTGGCGCGGGGCAATCCGTCACAGTGGGATTCAATGCCTTGAATGGAACCGATATCAGCGGAAATACATCACTGACATCAGAGCTGCTTCTGGCTCCGGGATCAGAGCTGTCAATCCTCTAAATGCACCTCTAAACGCATCGTTTCCTGAGAACCAAAAGCAGTTTCTCCATCACTAATGGGAGAGGGGCCTCAAACAGCATCCGCTCTGTCGTGATTGGATGATCGAGGCCCAGCTGAAAGGCGTGGAGGGCCTGCCCGGGTAGATCCATGGGCAATTTGCGGCAACGGCTGTAGGTGGGGTCCCCCACCACCGGATGATTCATATGGGCGCAATGCACACGGATCTGATGGGTGCGGCCGGTGTCGAGCTTGAAGCGCAGCAACGAATAATCACCGAGTCGCTCCTGCAGGCTCCAGTGGGTGCAGGCATAACGCCCGTTCTCGCCACTCACCACCGCATATTTCTTGCGATCGGCAGGATGACGGCCGATCGAACCCACGATTGTGCCGCTGTCTCCAGCCGGCACCCCATGCACCACCGCCAGGTACTCCCGTGAAGCAATGCGCTTCTGGA
>WTGE01000261.1 GCA_011525445.1 Synechococcus sp. CO36386bin_37 | reverse complement strand
AGGATCAGCGGGTGGTGGTGCTGCTGAACGGCCTGGGGGGCTTCAAATACGAGGAGCTGTTCGTTCTGTTCGTCTCGATCAGCGAAAGGCTCAGGCAGGCAGGTCTGACTGTGGTTGATTGCGAATGCGGTGAGCTGGTCACCAGCCTCGATATGGCCGGAGTTTCACTCAGCCTGTTCTGGCTGGATGCTGAGCTGGAACCACTCTGGAACGCTCCTGCCGACAGCCCCGCGTACTGGCGTGGATCCGGTCAGCCACCTGCAGCATCCCTTCCGGATAGCGATGCAGGCAACAGCAGAAGTTCAGTCTCTGCACACAGTCAGAACGCTGGGACCTTCACAGGCGAATCAACCGAACGGATGGCCTTGACGACTGCTCAGCTGTTGCTGCTGGAGCGCTTCAAGGCGGTTGAGGATGTTCTCCGGGAACGGGAGGAGGAACTCGGCAAGCTCGATGCCGTTGCCGGAGACGGTGACCACGGCCTCGGCATGCTGCGCGGGATCCGAGGCGCCTCCTCAGCAGCCCAGGCCACCCTTGCCAGGAACGGCGACCTCGCTGAGGTGTTGATGGAAGCCGGCGAAGCCTGGTCCGACCATGGCGGCGGGACGTCCGGTGCCCTGTGGGGTGGCGCGCTTCTGGCGGCTGGTCAGAGTCTGGCCTTGATTCCGGATCGTCCTGCAGCTGAACAGATCACAACAGCGATCAACGAAGCACTGCAGGCGATCCGCACCCTTGGCCAGGCCTCCCCAGGCGACAAAACGATGCTGGATGCGCTCGAACCCTTTCATCGGGAACTGCACCGCAATCTCAGAGAGGGAATGCAACTGGAAGCAGCCCTCAGCGAAGCGACATCAGAAAGTCTCAGGGCAGCTCAGGCCACTGCAGATCTCGTACCCAAGCGAGGACGAGCCCGTCCTCACGGTGAGCGCAGCCTGGGACATCCGGATCCAGGTGCGATGTCTCTGGCCTACTGCCTGCAGGCCGCACTCCTGAACCAAGCCTGAAAGCCACGCCGCACAACTGGTCTGCCATCAACGTCTGAACGAGCCGATCAAAATGATCTCCGATGAAAGGAAGGGTCCTGGCCCACTGATCCAGGGATCATCCATCAAGCGAGTGATGTCGGTGAAACAATGAGGCCTGTGATCTGTTCAATGAACGTCGCATAGTCACGCTGCGATGCAGGTCTCTGCATGCGTTCAGGGAGAAATTGAGAACTGCATAACAAATTCAGGAGCGACAAGGCGCGATAGACCCTGATCCGCTCATGATTCACGGGCCTGATGTTTTGATAGGCATTGAGAATCGCCTTGGTGAACTGATCTCCGAACTGAGGAGGAGCATCTTCATTAAATTGATAGAGATAGATTAAATACACATTCATCGTGCATGCCAGGTCTAGGGCAGAATCAGCAATACAGAAACTCCAGTCCAGGAGTCCCGTCAGAGAGCCATTTTCATACAACAGATTGTTCGCATGATAGTCGCCATGAATAATCGAGAGATCCTTCGCTGCAAGTGGTAGGTGATCGCGAAACCAGCGAACCAACTCCACAGCCCAAGGCTCGTTGTTTTCAAAAAGAGCCAGACGATTCAAGATCATTGCGGGAGATAAATAGTCAACATCCTTTAGACCTGAAGCCATGAGTTCTTCATGAATCGGCATTGCATCCAGCTCGTGCAATTTCGCCATCGATTCCCCGATAACCCTGGCCTGTGTTTCCAGTGTCTGCTCTGACAAGATCTTGCCTGGCAAACGATCCATCAATGCAAAAACACCACCCAGAATCGATTTGTCTTCACAAACACGATGAATCAAAGGAGTTTTCACTCCGTGCTGCTTCAGCACAGAGTGAATTGTTTGCAGATAAAAAAGTTCGGCGGCTCCACGATTCGGACGCAACAGCCGAAGGACCATGGGATCCTTCCCGACAAGCTTGTAGTGATAAATGCGGGCATCCTTCCCGCCGGATAATGGAGTCGGAGCCACGACATAAACAACCTCCTCAGAGCCTTCCGACCGTAAATAGGACAACAACTCAGTGGCGATCGTCTGATCCGACATCTGATCCGATTTGATGTGAACATCTGGCTCATCCGTTGGTGTTTTAGACGACGACTCCAACACCATGCCGGCTCCTCAACTGACGACTCTCCCGTTGTGGTGAATCACCATCATTGGGTTTTGAAATCATTCAATCTCACCTCGATGGGTTCTGCGGTTCACTTGGACACAGAACTGAAACAGCTGAGTTGAGACGAATCGCTGAGAATACAAAGCCATGTCAGGGCCAAATCAGTCAGCGACGGCTCTGTAGTGCCATGGTTGAGGACTCACCTCCATGCGTTCATGGTGCTGCGGCTTTAAATCAAAAGAGTGATTCAACGTTTCTCCTGGAAGACTTGGACCATAGCAACTCTTGAAAAAAGCACAAAAAAGTCAACATCCCGTCCAAAGCAGAATTGATATCGATATCCCTCAGAACAGTTCAGAAACAGACATCTTTTTATTACTTGCCTTAAAATCAAAACAGACCATAAAGAAGTTTGCGGGCATGGAGTTAGAAAATAAAGACAAGATTCCTACACATCTACGAAGCCTATTTTCATCATTGCTCAAAATCTGCTATATTTAATTAACAGCGTAAGCAGTTCATGTTTAATACAGGATACAGCCGTGAACAAGTAACCGAACTCCTGGCGGCGATGCTCACTGTTGCACCGGATCGAACGGATGGACATCAACCTTCCAGACATTTTGCCACGGCACTGCGCGATCATTTATTTCAAATGCCGGAGATTGATCTCGATCAACTCCCTTTCTCAACACCTGAGAGCTTCACTGAGATCTTCTCCAATGAACAGCAACGAAAACAGTCGCTTCAATTGTTGATCATCATGCCCTATCTTTCAGGCCAACTTCATGACGACGATGTTCAGCGAGTTGATGCTTATGCGCATACCGCCAATTTATCACCAGATTCTCTTCAGGATCTGAATAACCTGGCGAACCGTCGGATTCATAAAGCATTAATTTATTACAGTCGCAGAGCGTTCAATGAATTCGTCCCTGGATCACCAATCCAAAAAATAAAGTCCATTGTGAGAGAACTTCATAGCCTTGCCGGCGATCAGAAAAGGGCAGAAGAATATGAACATCTCTCAACTCTTGAAGTGGGCACTCTTGGTCGCACTCTTTATAACTTTTACCACAACAGAGGATTTAAATTTCCAGGGCAGAAAGGAAATCTTGGTGAATCAGCAGTAAGGCACGATTGTGTGCATCTTTTATCTGGAACCAATACGGATTACGCTGGAGAAATCGCTGTTTCAGCGATTGAAGCCGCAATGACTCGTTCTGAAGTGGGTTGGGAAATGGTGACAGAGGTACTGGTTGATTTTCATCTCGGCATCGCCTGGACTCTGACTGACGGCATCAAAGCGGAAACGATGAAGTTTGACCCCGAGCTGTTCAGCAAAGGGCTTGCGATTGGAGCAAAGATCAATACCGATCTAATCCATGATTGGAATTTCTGGGACGATATCGAAACCCCTGTCGACAATCTCAGACGACGTTTCAATATCACTGACGTCGCTATCATCGACATGCCTGTTCCCGGTCAGGATTCTGAGGCCCAAACAAGCTATTGGACCATTGAGTAACTGGGTTGCCGTTTGGGGTCGTCTAGACCTGTTTGGAGCCTCTGTGCTTCTTGCTTTTCTTGTTGCGGCAGTGCCTGCCCATGCCCATGGTGCTGACCATGGCTTAATGCCTGATACAACGCTCTCACCCGGCCCTGCGATCACAATCCACCGATCCGCAAACTGTGGTTGCTGTGAGCAATGGAGTGCTCATCTTGCCGATGCAGGTTTCCGAATTGAGGACCATGTCACCGAGGCGATCCATGAGGTGAAGCAGGAACAAGGGATCACGGCAGAGCAGGCTTCCTGTCACACCGCAGTCGTTGAGGGTTATGTGATCGAGGGACACGTCCCGGCATCATCGGTTCAAAAACTTCTTACTGAGCGGCCTTCGATCCGAGGCCTCGCTGTTCCAGGGATGCCCATGGGTTCTCCTGGGATGGAAATCGAAGGGGGCAAGGCGGACCACTACAACGT
>WTGE01000389.1 GCA_011525445.1 Synechococcus sp. CO36386bin_37 | reverse complement strand
CTGCCGGAGTCAGTCCGAGGTGATGCCTGGAATTGGGCAGAACTTCCTGCATCGAGTCTGCGTGAGGCACCCACATGGCCTATCGGATTCCAAGGTCTTCTTCCTGTTCCTGAGTCAATTACCGATGATCAAATCATTCCTGGCCTGCGCTTGTTTAGCCAAACCAGGGGTTTAGCCCTTGCAGGTCTCCTGGGAGGGATTGAACCCGTGCGCTTGAGAGTGCGCGACACCCAGCTGCTGCTCGACGCTGGGCAAGATGACTGCTGGCTGGTGAGCAATCTGAACGTTAACGAAGAGAAGCACATTTCACGCCGCTTGCAAGACGCATTGGATCATGCAGAAGGGATGCAGTTCATTGCAGTACAAACCTCCCCTGAAGCAGAGCGTTTTGAGGGGTTTTGGATGCTGCGTGATCAGGCCGAGCCATGACCTCGGCGTCGGATCCATTCAACCAACCCGATGGTCACTTCAACACGCTTGAACTCTGGACATGGGTTGGCTGCTACGGCGGCTATTACCTCACCTCTGATGCGCTTCATGAGGCAGGGTTCGAACATGGATTTTTTACCAGGCTCTGGCATGACCGTGGGCCTGATGTTTTAGCCGCTTATCTCTCCGCTGGAGTCAGTGTCCATCGCCCCCAACAAGTGCACAGCAACAGGGTGCTTGATGCTTCTGAAGCCATCCGTGCGCCTTGGCCTGATGCCGATGGTCTTGTCAGCAACCGAGGTGGTCAAAGCCTTTGGGTCTGCGGGGCTGATTGCACTCCCGTTCTGCTTGCCGATCCCATCAGCGGGCACGTTGCTGCTTGTCACGCGGGCTGGAGAGGTGTAGCAACTGGGATCCTCCCTTCTGCAATTCAGCGACTCACAACTCGGGGGGCCAGTCCAGAAAATCTCATTGTTGCCTTGGGTCCAGCGGTGAGTGGAGATCGCTACCAAGTTGAAACTCACGTCGTGGAGCAGATCAGCCAAGCCATCCGCCCAGAACAACCTCTTAAACGTTCAGAAATGTTGAGGTTGAAAATCCTTCAGTCGGATCCCGAGGACAACAAATGGCGGCTTGATATTCGTTTGGCTGCCCGTGAACAGCTCCGCAACAGCGCTATCCCCGCAGAACAGATCAGTATCTGCCCGCTCTGCACAGTCTCAGAACCCAGCTTGTTTCACTCTTGGCGTCGCGACAAGGTAAAGGCTGTCCAGTGGAGCGGCATCGTTAGTCAAGCCTCAGAGTCCTGATGGGGTGACTGTGTGGACTCCAGACGCACTCCCACGGCTTCAGCTGCTCGAATCCCGTCAATCGCAGCTGAGAGAATGCCCCCGGCGTAACCAGCACCTTCACCGGCAGGTGTCAGCCCCGCAGTGTTGAGCGACTCAAACTGATCGTCGCGTGGAATCCGCAGTGGAGACGATGTGCGCGTTTCCACTGCCGTTAGCAAGGCATCTGGATGGTCATAGCCCTTGATCCGACGAGAAAAAACAGGCAACGCCTCCTGCAGCGCTGCCACCATTGGCTTTGGGAGAAGGTTACGGATATCGCAAGGAGACACACCAGGTTGATAGGAAGCAGCAACCACACCAAGCTCCAATGTGGGTCGTCCAGCCATGAAGTCCTCGAGACGCTGCACAGGTGCGTTGTAATCAGATCCCCCAAGGTGAAAAGCTTTCTGCTCCAAAGCACGCTGAAACGCGACACCAGCCAGGGGATCCCCAGGCCCGGTGGAGAAGTCGGCCAAATCCTCTGCCAAGACTGGGACGACCAATGCACTATTGGCATTCCGCTCATTTCGCGAATGCTGGCTCATCCCGTTGGTCACTACACGCCCCGGCTCCGAGGTCGCTCCCACCACCAATCCACCAGGACACATACAGAAGCTGTAAACGCAGCGGCCATTTGAAGCGTGGTGGACCAACTTGTACTCCGCCGCCCCAAGGAGAGGATGGCCAGCATTGGCACCCCAGCGTGCGTGATCGATTAAAGACTGAGGATGCTCAATGCGAAAACCAACGGCAAAAGGCTTGGGTTCAAGAGCAACGCCAGCTTGATGAAGCATGTCGAAGCAATCTCGCGCTGAATGCCCTGGGGCCAATACAACCTGTCGACAGGACACTCTCGTTCCATCAGCCAGGGACAAGCCCACGATTCGTTGCGACTTCTCTGATGGATGAGAAGCTTCAAGGGGTTCCAACACCAATTGGTCCACCCTGCATCCGAATCGCACCTCTCCACCTAGCGCCTCGATCTTGGCCCTAAGTCCACGCACCACCGTAGCCAGTTTGAACGTGCCAATGTGCGGACGGTGCTGCGTGAGAATCTCACGATTCGCTCCACAGGCCACAAGCTCCTGAAGCACCTTGCAGCCGTAATGGTCAGGATCACTGACCTGGCTGTAAAGCTTGCCATCCGAAAAGGTTCCGGCACCTCCCTCACCGAACTGAGCATTGGATTCAGGATTGAAAGCAGTTGTTCGACGCCAGAATCCAAACGTATCGGCCGTTCGCTGCTTAACAGGCTGACCGCGTTCTAAAAGCAAGGGGCAGAACCCCATTTCCGCCAGCAAAAGCGCAGCGAAATAACCACATGGTCCCGCCCCAATCACCACAGGACGATGAACAGAATCCTCGGCCAGGCCTTCAGGAGCTCTTGTCAGGAAACGGTAGTGCGTATCGGGAGCTGGGCGAATGCGACGATCTCCATGCCTACGGCGCAGGAGATCAGCTTCCCCCTTCACGTCCACATCCACCGAATAAATCAGCTGGATGCGATCGCGTCGACGGGCATCGATACTGCGCTTCACCAACCGATACTCAAGGAGTCGCGATGGTGGAATCTTCAAACATCGCAATACTGATTGCTTGAGATCATCGGAATTGTGATCCAAAGGCAGTCGAAGCTCAGTGAGACGCAACATCAGTTCTAAAAACACTCGTCGGTGAGAACACTGTTCTGAGCGGCCAAGACGCAGATCGATTCCTGACCGAATGGGCTCTGTCGGGGCATCAAGTCAAGATCAGAGGCCGCACCCTCAGGACGATGAGATTGCTGTTGACATCCTTTGATCCATCGCCGGACATAAGAGCTCCATCTCAGCATCAGGATCAAACCTGCCCCTCGGGACCCGAACCGCTTGCGGAGAGAGATGCTTGAGCAACGCTGAATGAGACCAGAAGCCTGGTTGCATCACAACATTCTGAAACCGAGCGATCAGGGATCAGACCCCGACGCTCTTGATCAAAGCTTGAGCGAGAGTCCAAATCCCATGCTCGTAATGGTTGATCCTGAATCAACCTGGCCTAGCACCGCTGCTTCAACCTAGAAAAGCTCGAAAGAAGCAGCAACCAAAGGCTTGCTGGTATTTACGACGAAAAGCCCTCAAGACAACCCTCATTTTGCTTAGGACTTTTCCATGCAGCCCATTTGCCTCAAAACTTTGGTGGAAAGAACCGTCAGAACTGGAGCGCTGAGAGAGAGAGATCAGAAACCGCCATCAATCGGGGCCAAACCCGCTGACCTGTCGATGGCAAATTGATCAATTTCTGAAGCTTGCAGAGCGCCTCCACAACACAACTCAAAACAGAGCAGTGTTTGCTGAAAACGAGCTGCTGGAGCCTGATATCCCAACAGCTCTTAACCACGAACCAGTTGGTCCTGAATGCGTATGTCTGAGGTGTCTTCCGAATTCGAAATCATGAACATGATCAGTGATGAAGACCTCTGGTGGAGGATTCCTGAGAGCTGAACCTCAGTCAAAGTCAGGGAGTTGGATTCGTTTCGTCTTCCTTTTTCTCTGGATCCGACGATGGAATCAAAAGGGCGAGCAGACCGGCTGCCAGAAGCAACAAACCCAGCCCGATCGCCAACGATTGATTCTCTGCTGGTATGTCACCCCAAACTGCAGTACTGAAAAATGCAGCTGAAAGAAGCAAGCAAGGAACCATAACAATGCTTGCAGCAAAGCGATTTTTTTCCATCTCAGCTCTGGTCGCAACTGGACCGAGCCAGTCCGTTAGCGACCAATGAAACGCCAAGATCTTGATCTTCGCCAATGGGAGTCACACGTGCAATCAGAGTGCCCATTTCATTTCCCTCAGGGCGAAGATTGACCCGCTTACGGCGAGG
>WTGE01000348.1 GCA_011525445.1 Synechococcus sp. CO36386bin_37 | reverse complement strand
CCTTGTAACCGTTGTAGATCGAACGGCGGTCCGCCACGGTCACCGTGGCGCCCGGCAGGATCGGATTTGCAGAAGCCATCAATCAATGCAGAGTCATTGAGTCATTATCGACAGATGACATCTCATCCGTCGCCGAACCTGCCTGATTCCAGTCGTGACGATGACTGGTTGCCCGTCGGAAAGCTCGTTGGAGTGCAGGGTTTGCGGGGTGAACTACGACTCAATCCTGCCAGCCAATTTCCAGAACGGTTTACAACTCCTGGACCGCGTTGGCTCCAGGCCAAGGGATCCTCGCCGCAGCAAGTGGAGCTGCTCGAAGGGCGGCAGCTGCCTGGGAAGAGTCTGTTTGTGGTGCGCCTGAAAGGGATCAACACTCGCGACAGCGCCGAAGATCTTGTGGGCCTGACGATGCTGGTGCCGTCGACGGACAGGCCCAAGCTGGCTGAAGGGGAATTTCATCTATTGGACCTGGTGGGCCTTGAGGCACGCCTGAATCGAGTTGATCCAGCGATCGGCACAGTGCGCGATCTGATTAGCGGTGGCAACGACCTTCTGGAACTGAAACTCAACACGGGCCAAACGGTTCTGATCCCCTTTGTGGAAACCATCGTCCCCGAAGTGCACCTCGACGAAGGCTGGTTGCTGCTTGCTCCACCGCCAGGCCTGCTGGAGCTCGGATGGTGAGCACCTGCAAAACCGCTCAAATGCTGCTGGGCGTGGGCGGCCAAAAATGCGGAACCACCTGGGTCTACAGGCAACTGATGCGCCAGGCCTGGTTCGCCCATGGAGACCGCAAGGAGTACCGAATCTTTGAGCAACCCAACTACAACCTTGAGGCCTATGCCCGTTCCTTTCGTCGACTTTTGAAGGATCAAGCCAACACAAGCGTTTGCGCAGACATCACCCCTGCTTATGCCCTACTCGAGAAGGATGATCTCATCCGTTTACGCCAAGCACTCGAAGCCCAGCAGTTCAGGGTGCGTGCCCTCTTCGTCATGCGGGATCCTCTGGAGCGGGTGTGGTCTCAAGTGCGGATGCATCGCGCCAAAGGAGCCAGCAAAGGCCAGGACCCATACCGATCTGATCAGGAGGGCCTCGAGGACATGTTTTGCCGGCGCTATGTGGAGGGACGCACCCGATACCAAGTCACCGTCAAACGTCTGGAGCAAGTGTTCCCACCTGCTGATCTAATGCTCACGATTTACGAGCAGATGTTCTCCAACACCTTTGCCATTCGTCTTGGCCAGTGGCTCGAAAAGCCAGTGCAACCTTTGCTCTTTCAAGAAAGAATCCACAGCACCAACAAACAAGACCAACTCACAGAGGCCATCCAATCCGAGGTGGCGCACCATTTTCAAGACGTCTATGCATGGGCAGAGGAACGCTTCGGAACTCAGATGCATCGGCTCTGGGGTGGGTACAAGTGGTTGAGGTGACCTCCTTATCAACTTGATCACAAATTTTTGGTCTAAGCACAACATTCCGAAATGACGTGACATCAACGGCATGGATCGACGACACTCATGTCAATAAAAACTGTCTGAAGCCAGTGAAGTCACAACTGATCCCGGTCATTCTTTGTGGTGGTACCGGTACTCGTCTGTGGCCCCTATCTAGAGCCAGTTATCCCAAGCAGTATTGGCCACTCGGCGGGGATGGTGAAGACACTCTCCTGCAACAGACGCAGAAGCGCCTTGCAGGACTCGAGTTGCTGGGCCCCCCATTACTCATCTGCAATGAAGATCACCGCTTCATCGTGGCCGAGCAGATGCGCCAGATCGATGTCCAACCTGGGGCCATTCTGCTTGAGCCGATGGGGCGCAACACCGCTCCTGCGGTGGCTGTAGCCGCGCTTCAAGCCACGGCCCAAGGCGAAGACCCCCTGCTTCTCGTCCTCGCAGCTGATCACGTGATTCGCGAAGGGAAGCACTTTCAAGCCGCAATTGCTGCAGGGCGAAAAGAAGCTGAATCAGGTCGCCTCGTGACCTTTGGAATCGTGCCAACGGCACCGGAAACGGGCTACGGCTATATCGAAGCGACAGAACCGCTTGAAGCTGATGCGCTCAAACCCATGCCGATCGCCCGGTTCGTCGAAAAGCCAGATCGAACCACCGCTGAACAATTTCTTGCCAGTGGACGCTTCACCTGGAACAGCGGCATGTTCATGTTCAAGGCCAGCGCCATGCTTGCTGAACTGGAACGACTCGCCCCTGAAGTCGTGAGCTGCTGCCGTGCCGCCCTTGAGCAAGACGCTGCCGATTTGGACTTTTTGCGGCTCGAGGCCGAGGCCTTCGCCAAATGCCCCAATGTGGCCATTGATGTGGCCGTGATGGAACAAACCGAGCTTGGCACGGTGCTTCCCCTCAACGCAGGTTGGAGTGATGTCGGGAGCTGGAGCGCTCTCTGGGATACCGCTGATCGCGACTCCGACGGGAATGTGCTGCGTGGACGAGTGATCAGCGAAGACAGCCGAAACTGTTATCTACGCAGTGAGCACAGGTTGGTGGTGGGCCTCGGGGTGGAAAACCTCGTGGTTGTTGAGACCGATGACGCCGTGCTGATCGCCGATCGAAGCAAAGCCCAAAATGTCAAAACTGTTGTTCAGCAGCTGGAGGCCGACGGCAGCCCGGAAGGCAAGGCCCACCGCAAGATTTACCGCCCGTGGGGTGCATACACCGGAGTTGTGGAGGGTTCACGTTGGCAAGTGAAACGCATCTCCGTCAAACCTGGTGCCAGCCTTTCGCTCCAAATGCATCACCATCGAGCCGAACACTGGGTGGTCGTGAGGGGAACGGCTGTTGTGGAACGCGATGGCCAAGAGCAATTGGTTGGAGAAAACCAAAGCACTTATATCCCCCTGGGCTGCAAGCATCGGCTCACCAACCCCGGCCGGATCCCCGTGGAACTGATCGAAGTGCAAAGCGGCGAGTATCTCGGTGAGGACGACATCGTGCGCTTCGAAGACCGCTATGGCCGCAGCGATCTCAACACTTGAATCAAGCCATGGTGGGACCGTTCTGATTCCAGACAAGCATTAGCCCAGAACCTTGGGGTCAACTCCACGAACATCACGGAGAACCCTCTGATACAGGGAGATCGGCTCCATAGTAGGGATCAGATCTCCTCTCTCATCAAGCCGATCGAGGTCGGGATAGGCACCCAGAAAGGGATGAGGCACATCGTCTCCGTACAACAAAGCAACTGACGCACTTCCGTGGTCCGTTCCACGCGAAGCATTCTCGCGAAATCGTCGCCCAAATTCGCTGGTGGCAAGAAGGGTCACCTGAGGTCGTTTAGCGAATTGCTGAAGGCCTGCATCAAGAGACACGAGCGCTGCCGCCAACTGCTTGAGGACCCGTGCATGACGCGCTGACTGATTGGAATGGGTGTCAAAGCCTCCAAGCGCCAATTGCAAGACAGGAGGGCAAACACCACTACCGATCAGACGCAAAGCAAGGCCGACCTGCTGCCCTAAGCCTCCACGGGGAAGCTTCAGTCCTAACGGAAGATCCTTGATGTTCTTGCTTAGGCGGTCAAGGGCAATCTGTCCTTGTAAATCAAGTTCCAACAGTCTCCTCAGGATGGGACTTTCCTGATCCCGAAACGTTGTCAGACCTGCTGTTCTTCCCTGCTGAAACTGCATCTGAGAGAATTGAACAGCCAAAGCTTCACCTCCCTCCATCGCCGCACATCCAGACGCGTGAAGCGCCACCAAGGGACCATCATTCGCATTGGCATCGAATACCCGTGCAAGCCATCCAGGCCCTTCACCATCAAGACGTGCAGTTGCCCATTGATCAGAAGCTTTGAAGTGGCTTCGATTGGGCTGATCCCAGCCGACACCCAGTGCGAATCCCATTCTTCTTTGACGCCATAACGGCATCAATGGCTCCAGTGCAGGATGAAGAGCCAAGCCATCGCCCAGCAAGGGCGCGTCGGACGACAGGGCAAGGGATGGACGAGCTTTTTGGTAAAGCGGATGTCCAATCGGCGCCACGGTGTTCAACCCATCATTTCCCCCTTGGAGCTCCAGTAGCAGCAACACATGCTGATGTATCAGCGATGGAGCAACCGACTCAGAACTAAGAGCCGAACAAGCCAAGGCCCCTGTCCCGCCGATC
>WTGE01000402.1 GCA_011525445.1 Synechococcus sp. CO36386bin_37 | reverse complement strand
GCTTTAAAACAATATTTTTACCATCAACACCAAGTTGCACATCATGATCAGACCCTACTCCTTGATTCACGAATCAAAAACCTTGTATATCTGAATTAGCTCCAAGGGCCCAGATCTATGTGCATTCAATCCACAAGTGCCTGACCCGTTCTGGATTGCCACCTCTTGGAATAATCATCTCTATCATCAAAAAAATTCATACCAGAACTGGTCGCTCTTAATGCCATGTCAACGGATGCAGCGGGGTTCCAATCAAGAACTTGACCTGCCGCCGGGGCGGACCTAGAACGAACGCAACAGTTCATTTGTACCAGTGCGCATCGATCATTCAGCTCCAGCGTCGATTTCTCTTGATGAAACGCCTCCACCCGCATTTCTCAAAGTGAACGCAGGAGATTTTGTGATCGTGACATCGGAAGAGCAGGTCGCTCTCCAATCCGGTACGGACTGGTGGATGGGACAGATTCTCTTTTGCGAAGGCGGTGCTCGAGACGCAAGCGTGAATACGATGTTCCAAGTGGTCAATGTGGATGATGGCCTGATCTATTGGGTGAATGGCGACGAAGTCACCCATATCGTTCGTTCACTGGATGGGTTGCCACTCAACACTTAAGACAAAGGAACGGATTCCACCGATTGCGAATTTGGTCTCATCGGAGACAGGCAGGAGGACTTTCGAGGTCGAATGATCATTGAGCCTTCCAATCAATCTCATGGGTTTTTTGATCGTTGCTGGATGCATGGCACTCGCTGCTGTGATGTCCGTCTCCTTAACGGAGAAACGTTGACCTGAAACTGCAGGAAGTGAGTTCACTTGAGCTTGGCATCAGCATCAAAGCCAAGTGAATTCTTTCCTGCTTTTGAAGTTGCAGAACAAAAGCCTCAGTTCGCGATAAGGCTCCTGCCGACACCGTCATTCAATAAATTGAATGGTGAAATTTTTTAATGAAAAAACAACCAATCCTCCTGGATTCAAGATCCAATAATGGCCTAAATAGCACCGGCATTCATTTCCTCGAACACAGTCAAAGTCAGCCAATAATTTTTGATTTCCCGATTAAATTCCCTCCACGAATACAGTTCGCATGACAAAGGCTGGTTCACAAAAAGAATCAATTCTTGATTCTTGCAGAGAATTCAACACATTCAAGAGGCGTTAACAACAGAAACAGGACATGAAATACTATCCTAGGTATTATTACCTCTAAAAAGAAATGTATAGCAAATGATGCGGTTTAGCGATTTTCCGCCTATTAAGGTAAGGAAGTTCAAGAAATAAACGCATGAGTTTTACAGTTCCCACACTTACAATCGGCTTCACGACATACCTGTTATTTCATTTCTGTTTATCCCCTGTTTTGTATTAATCATCACGCTTTGAGTTTGATCAGTCCCATGCACATCAATCACCGTTGTGATTCAACAGGGAATGTCTGATTGCAAACAATCGCAAGTCAGATTGATTCAGTCACGCTCCAATGCCCTTAACCAACGCTGCAAAGCTTGCGCTGACGACGAACGACCTGCCAACCAAACCGACTCCTGCGCCCGGCTCACAGCCACATATGCCAACTGGCGACGTAAAACAAGGTCTTGTGGCCAAAACACATCATCTGCGACGAACACTTCGCCGAAACTGCTGCCCTGACTGCGATGAACGGTAAGCACGGCAGCTGGCCCTAAGGACGCGAAAGCGTCTCGGATCAAGAAATAACGACGCCAGAGTGGACGTCCACCACGCTTGCCAGCATCCCTGGCTTGGGTCCGCAAACCCCGAAGAACACCATCAAGACATTGACGCGCAGCACTGCCGGACGGCGGCTGCAGCCTCAAGCAGAGCTCTAGTTCTCCACTTCGAACAGTGACCATCACCGTATCGATAACCGGCGATTCGAAACCATTCAGTGCCATCTGTGTTTCTCCCGCAAATCCAAATTCAGCAAGATCACAGCGTTCAGGCGTGACGTCCTCAACAACCACTTCTCGGTTGGAACCCAGTACAAGATCTGGTTCTTCGCCTGTTTCAGCTCCATCACGGGATGCGGGTGCCATGACCGCAGTTCGGCTGATCAGCACTTCTCCAGGCAAGACAGACATCTGGTCAGCCATCTCTCCATGGATCGCTCGACGCGCGTGGGGGACCAGCGCATCGAGGGTGCGATTGGTGTAGCAGAGGATCCTGGCCGCATCTGGGTTGTCACAGGCTGAAGCGCGACGCAGACCCTCCCGTGCCTGAATTAACCAGGACGCACGGTTCAGAACACCCACTTGACCCAGGTCAGTACGCCATGGAGGCATCAGGGGGGGGAGCTCACAAGGCAAGCGACCGTCACGCAAGCAGCTTGCCAGCTGAAGCACAGGACCTTGATGACGTACCACTTGCTTCAGACAAGCGGTGATCGCGCGTCCCATCGAAAACACAGGGCTATCCGGCTCCCCAACAGGAGGAAGTTGAGCCGGATCCCCCACAAAAACGAGACGGGTTTTAAAGGGATGAGCGCATTGAAGTGCGACCGAAAGCAATGTGCTGTCGACCATGGAAGACTCATCAACCAAGACAAGCCCGAGATGTTCCAAGGATGCGGCGGTTTGATCCGTGGATTCACACACTTCCCGATCCCCTTGTCGACGCAACTTGAGGCGCAACAAACGATGTACTGTCGAGGGATACCAAGTGGGGTGAAGTCCCTCCAAATCAAGGGCATGACGCAACACACCAACCGCCTTGTGCGTTGGTGCAACGACGGTCCAGCACAACCCTGCGGCCTCAACCTTGCGGAGCAGACGCATCGAAAGAAAGGTTTTGCCGCTTCCCGCGTAACCACTCAGCACAAAGGGAACGCCAGGATCCTTCTCCAAAAGCCAGGCGTCAAATAAGGCTGCCGCAGTCTGCTGATCGTGAGTGAGTGTTGCCTCAGAGGGCTTGAACCTGCTCACCCGTTCAGCAGACCCAAGGTGTGAGCCAACTGCAAAGGAGATCCCACAAAAGCAAGGCCGAGAAGTGCAATCAGAGGGCCGATCAAACTGCCGACAAGCACCTCGGTGCGAGAGTGACCTAGCCGCTCTTTCAAAGGCTTCTCCATGGATGTTGGCCAAAGCGAATCGGGCAGTGCATTCAGGCGAGCCGCGGTGAATCCAGCCGCCCTGCGGACTCCACTGGCGTCGTACATCACGACGAAGGCAACCGTTGCCGCGAGCGCAAACTCTGGCTGATCAAAACCCATCTGCCACCCCACTCCCGCTGCTGTACCGGTCACCAATGCCGAATGACTGGAAGGCATCCCGCCGGTTTCAACCAAAACCGCAGGACGCCAGCGGCGATTCAACAACAACTCCAAGAACAGCTTGGAGAGCTGTGCCAGACCACAGGCTGCCAACCCCCAGGCCAAAACTCCATTGTCCAAAATCTGCACTGGAACCGGAAACGTGGGAATCGCGAAAGGGAGCACTGTGCCGAACACCATGATCAACAATCGCGACTCGCGACGTAATCGGCAAGAGCCAACAGAGGGGCAGCTTTTTCATGCCAGGGATCAAGGGCAGCCTTGGAGTCGCAAACCAATTGCAAGGCTTTGGCTCGAGAAGCTTGAAGACCCAACAGTTTGGGATAGGTCGTCTTATCCGCTAGCAGATCCTTGCCAGCGGTTTTACCGAGCACTTCACTGCTGGCGGTGACATCAAGAATGTCATCGATGATCTGGAAAGCCAAACCAATGCCATTGGCATAGGTCCTCATCGCTTGGAGTTGATCGTCGCTGGCTCCGCCGATCAGGGCGCCAGTCACAACACAGGCACGCAGCAAAGCGGCCGTTTTGTGCAGATGAATGTATTCAAGAGTTTCGAGATCAACCGCTTGACCTTCCGATTCCAAATCCACGACCTGACCTCCCACCAAACCGGGAGCACCTGACACAAGAGCCAATTCACCAACAACTCTCAACAGACGATCGGCGGGAATATCAGAACTGCGAACAGCCACCATTTCAAACGCGCGGCTGAGCATCGCATCACCGGCGAGAATCGCCATAGCTTCTCCATACACCTTGTGGTTCGTCGGACGTCCCCGCCGCAGGTCGTCGTCATCCATGGCCGGCAAGTCGTCATGGATCAACGACATGGTGT
>WTGE01000455.1 GCA_011525445.1 Synechococcus sp. CO36386bin_37 | reverse complement strand
CTCTCTACCAGACCCTCGACCTTGATCAGGACAAAGTGGTCTGGGATGTCGGTCATCAGGCCTACCCACACAAACTGATCACCGGACGCTTTGAACGGTTCGACACCCTGCGTCAACAGGGAGGGGTCGCCGGTTATCTCAAGCGATCGGAAAGTCAGTTCGATCACTTCGGTGCGGGACACGCGAGCACATCGATTTCAGCGGCTCTCGGCATGGCGTTGGCAAGGGATCGCCAGGGTCTTGACTACAAGTGCGTTGCTGTGATCGGAGATGGAGCCCTTACCGGTGGCATGGCCTTGGAAGCCATCAACCATGCCGGACACCTGCCCTCAACCCCTCTGCTCGTTGTCTTGAACGACAACGACATGTCGATCTCACCTCCGGTCGGTGCCCTGTCGACCTATCTCAACAGGATGCGCTTGAGTCCTCCACTTCAATTCCTGTCGGGCAGTGTCGAGGAAAGTGTGCGGAATCTGCCCTTTATGGGTGGAGAGATCCCCCCTGAACTCCATCGACTCAAGGAGAGCATGCGCCGACTCGCTGTACCCAAGGTTGGGGCGGTGTTTGAAGAGCTGGGATTCACCTACATGGGTCCCGTTGACGGTCATGACATCGAAGAGATGATCCGCTCGTTCCAAGCCGCCCATCGGGTTGGTGGACCTGTGATGGTTCATGTGGTCACCAAAAAAGGCAAGGGTTACCCCTATGCCGAAGCCGACCAAGTTGGCTACCACGCACAATCCTCCTTCGACCTCAACACCGGAAAAGCCAGACCAAGCAAAACTCCAAAACCACCGAGCTACAGCAAGGTTTTTGGACAAACTCTTGTCAAGCTCTGCGAGCAGAATCCCCGCGTTGTAGGGATTACCGCTGCCATGGCCACGGGAACTGGCCTGGACATTCTGCAAAAAGCACTCCCTGATCAATACATCGACGTTGGAATTGCCGAGCAGCATGCCGTTACTTTGTCTGCCGGTATGGCCTGCGACGGCCTCAGACCTGTGGTTGCCATCTACAGCACGTTTTTACAACGTGCCTTTGATCAACTCATTCACGACGTTGGAATTCAGAAACTGCCGGTGACTTTCGTACTAGACCGAGCAGGAATTGTGGGAGCTGACGGGCCAACCCACCAGGGTCAATATGACATCAGCTACATGCGCGCCATCCCCAATTTCACGGTGATGGCACCAAAAGATGAAGCCGAATTGCAACGGATGATGGTGACCTGTCTCCAGCACAACGGACCGACAGCTCTCAGAATTCCCCGGGGACCCGGAGAAGGAGTTCCCCTGATGGAAGAAGGCTGGGAAGCACTCCCAATCGGCCATGGAGAACTGGTGCGAGATGGACATGACGTGTTGATCGTCGCCTACGGCGCCATGGTTCCAAAAGCCGTCGCCACAGCGGAGCGATTGACCTCGGTTGGGATTGATACTGCCGTGATCAATGCCCGTTTTCTAAGGCCACTGGATGAAGCTCTCATTCACCCAATGGCAGCACGAATCGGAAAAGTGGTCACAATGGAAGAGGGCGCCTTGCCTGGAGGTTTTGGCTCTGCCGTCCTCGAATCGCTTCAAGAGAAGGGAATTGCGCTTCCCATGCTCCGCATCGGTATCCCTGATCAGCTCGTGGATCACGCGACTCCACAACAGAGCTTCGAATCCCTGGGGCTAACTCCAGATCAAATGGCAGTGCGCATTAAAGACCATTTCAAGCTCAAAACCACAGGATTACTCAAATTGGAGGTGAATCAGCCAGCTGAATTATCTTCAGCTGGCTGAACGGGATCAAGTTCGAAACCTCTCCTTCAGAACAGGAAGATCACAAAAACGCGAACTTAAAGAACGCCTCGTGCGGCCAATCCCTGAATGGCACCGATTCCAATCATGTGACCAAGACTGGTTGTCGCAAGCATGCTGGCGTGGCTCATCCCTCCAAAAAACGATGCATTCGGGAGCTTGAGGCCTTCATTTTGCTGCTTAATCGTTGCTTTACCAATGGCAATGGCAACAACATTGCAAACCACCATCACGAGTGCAACCTTGGGTGACCAGGAGACAGTTGCTGGAGCGATGGCAAAAAGGGTTGTGAACATTCTGCAAGTCAGGCGACACCTCATCTTGCGATTTCAACGGCCCAAGATCTGCTCCTCGTAAGAGTTATTTACTGGTTGTTTGGTCTTTGAACGAAGCAATCCAGCCACAATGCAGGCGTTACTCAATGTGAGAAAGGCTTCGGCACCCCCATGAAGCCAATCCACAGCCACAAGCTCTGAGCCGTAACGCACTGAAGCAACAACCGCAGCGGCGATCGTGACAGCAACGAATAACAGGGTGAGTTGAAAACCAATCAAAGTCAGCTTGGGAAGCCGTTGGCTACGGCCAAGAAAATATAAAAAAACCAAATAGGGAAGCAATGAGAGGGCAAAGAGCGGAGCCGGATCAAAATTAGCGATCATCCATCCACCATCGCGTTGCGGTTCAGGTTCCAAGCTGCAATCGCAAGAGTCACGTTGCCAAGAAGCGTGGTTGCTGCTTGGAGCGTCACCAGCCAACGAAGCGATTCTGAATTGTCATACAGATGCCAGGTGCAAGCTGACATTGCACTGATCAAGGCTGGAATCATGGCTGCAGAGAGCCAGATCTTGCTCTGTTGGGAGCCCGGAGGACCATGTTGAGCGATCAGAATCATCGCCAAGATCCATTCAAAGACCGAAGCCACATGAATCCACCACGTACCAAGCGAAAGAGCATGCATGAATCACAAGCTATTCACCACCAAGTTAGACAACCTTGAACGCAGATAATGAATGCATTCCAAGTGCTCTGAATGTCTGGCCTGGCTCCGATACAAGCGCCAAGACGAGCGCTTCTCTGCGGCTATTACGGAGAGCACAATCTTGGTGACGATGCCCTGCTTAAGGTCTTAAGTCAACAACTCCCTGAAGGGTGGAAGCCTGTCATTACAGCCAGGGATTCAGCCGCGGTTCAGACGTTGGTTCCACAGGGATCCACAGTCAACAGACGGTCCCTCAAGGCCGTTCTCAGAAGCATTCGAAAGGTTGACGTTGTCGTCTTTGGTGGTGGGAGCCTGCTCCAGGACAGCACAAGTTTTGGCAGCCTTCTCTACTACATCCTTGTGATTGTGGTGGCCAAAATCAATGGCAAGCCCGTTTTGCTGTGGGGTCAGGGCCTTGGACCCTTGCATCAGGCTTGGAGCCGTTTGATGGTGCGTCAGGCTCTGAGTTGGACTAGCTCCATTTCATGGAGAGATCCTGCATCACTTGAGCTTGCTGAGCGCCTCAAAGTACGCACGTCAATGTCAGTGGCACCAGACCCTGTTTGGAGTCATCCCGTACCCCCTTATCAAGGTGGGGGAACGATCGTGCTCTGTTGGCGACCAACACATTTACTGTCAGACCCAGGGTGGAAACACTTGCTCGAGGCCGTCGATCAATTGAGTGAAATAACGGGGACATCAATAACATGGTTAGCTTTTCATACTGTTCAGGATGTGGGCTTATTACCAACACTGAAAAAAAAAGGATTAGTGAGCAAAAGACTCAGTGCAAAATCTCAGACAATAACTGTAACGACCATCAACCAAGCTCAGGAGATCTTTCGCAAATCAAGTCTTGTGATTGCAATGAGGTTACACGCATTGATCCTAGCTATTATCGGTCGATGCCCTACTGCAGGTCTCAGTTACGACCCCAAAGTGGAAGCAGCAGCAAAAACAGCCGAAATCCCGTGGATTGACTTACGTCAATTACCATCAATTGGTCAATTGCTCGAGCAGTGGAGAATGTGTATGTCCGCACCCCCTTCGATATCGCGGATTCATCAAGTTCGCAATGAATCCTTAAAACATGAGAGCATCCTTCAAGACGAATTGAGAAAATTAGACAGAAATAATGGATACAATCGCGTCAATATGCAAACTTAACTAGTCTGATGCGAGAATACAATCACGGAGGCTTAGAGCTTGAAATTGATTCTCTTTGCATTAATACAATTGAAAAATCAATAGCCACCACTGAGAGACAATAAACTTGGAAAATTTATGATCAAAGATCTCAAGATAAGATTTAATTAAGGCGTATTCCACTCATCGCATCAAAACGATGTTC